>NZ_ASPU01000016.1:0-251468 GCF_000517905.1 Paenibacillus sp. FSL H7-689 | reverse complement strand
TCCAATGTGAACGAAATATAGCCTTTTTGATTTAAAATGAATCTTAACAATTGAAATGGTAAGTTTTTCAGTGGCCTCTGAAATTACAGACGTCATCTTTTTTAAGTCTACTACGGATCTATATAAGTTAGTCATCCGAAGAGGGCTTACGAGAAGCCTTCTCTTTGGGAATGGCATGTTCGACCGCATCACGTTGATCCTCATCCTCAAGTGCTTCGGGGAAGGAGTCCTCAGTGAACAGTCCGAAGTCCGGGTCAATATCCCGTTCGGTCACGAGATTATCCGGTTCATGCACATGCTTTTGGCGATCTTCCTTCATCGTGTATGCACCTCCTCATTCAGGATGTCATAACAGCTGTTAATGTCGCGGTGGAATGTCGTTCTCTGGTTTAGCATCCGCACCAGCACCATTAAGCAAGTCGGTACCATGCAACGCATCCGGATCGGGTGCAGCAGGATCAACCGGACTGTTCGGTTGCAGAAGATCTGCATCCGGTACAGATTCCAGCGGTGTCTCAGCCAAACGTGAATCCAATTCCGGCTCATCCACAGCGGTTGCGGCTACGGGTGCCAGATCCGAATCTTCCGTAACAATCCGTCTGCCGGAAACTTCATCAAAGGTGTCCATATCGCCTTCCGGGACTTCCGTCTCTGGTGGAATATCGCGGGACCTCTGATAACGGTCATAATAGCGGTCGCTCTCTTCGTTACTAATTGGTTTGTCAGACATGAGTAACACTTCCTTTCATTGTCGGTTGTCCAAAGCTTCTTACTCCGTAGTTACCCAAAGCGCTAGTGTTGTAATCTTGCACAGGTTATTATCTCCGGGTGTTCACTACGATATGAATGCCTTAGAATTTGGGGAATACATATTTAACCAAGAAGTATAAGAATCCGAAAAAGATAATGATATACGCGGCATATTTAATAAATGTGGAAGCGACCATACTTGAATCCGATTTATGCTGAACATCCTTATGTTCTACCTCAACCGTACGATGGGGCTCATTCATTGTAATCATCTCCTTAGCGTGTTTGTTTGCTTTGAGAAACCATTACACCCGGAGCAAAGGATTGAATCGCAGCCACCGTTTTTACAGCTTTTCCTGTTTTGCCTATGTTATGATGAAGCTTGAATATGTAAGGGAGGGATTCATGTGGACTGGTATACACTGGGGAATATGATCACACGCATCCGTATCGGGCAAAAGGCGTCCACACCCGGGTTCTCCCGTACCGTCATCCGTCGTCCGGATGGTTTGTTTTGGGTAGGCGGTATATGGTCTGGGCAAGTTGTCCAGTTACGGGATTTCCTTTTTTCCGACATATGGACCATCTATGATGATGAGGAGACAGAGCAGTGGCTTGAATTTCGCAGTCAAGTTGAACAGAAAGAACGGGAAATGATAGTGAACCAGTTCGAAGACCTGCGTGATTAATTGAATAACTTTAACAATAAAATGGAAATAAGACTATAAATCGACTTAAATGTGAAATTTCATTTTATCTCAAGAAGGTGACGTGACAAACGGTGGCGAATGATAAATGAGAGAATCTAAGATAGGGAAAATTAGAACTTTGAGGTGCTGTGAATGAAAAATGTGCCCAAAGCTATCGTCATCTTATGGATGAGTGTATTGATTATTCTAGGCATGCCACATGGGATAGTCTTTGCAACTACAGGAGTGGTTCAGCAACCTGTATCCATTACAGGATGGGAAGTAAAATGGGGGAACGTTGACGATCAAGGATTCATCAGTGAGGTTAAGGGAGCAGACGAAATATGGGAAAAGCAGGGCAGTGATAAGTTAGAGTATAGCAATACGGATCGATCGAATTCTTTGTGGACTCGCCTGACCATTCCTGAGTTGAGTGAGGAAAGTTCAGCCATTCGATTTGAGAACATTAAAGGCAATCATATTGTTGTTTATCTGGAAGACCGCAAGGTCTACGAGAACTATCATTACAATTATGATAATAATGCTGTGTTGCTGCCCTTATCCAGCGAAAATTCAGGTGACACGCTCTATGTATGGTCGCAAAATGAAAAAGGCCGTCTGGGGATACAAGGTATTGTTCAGGTGGGACCTTATGCCGCGTTACAGGAGAAATATATTCATAACGGACTTATTGATGTAATTTTGGGCGCGACCTTTGTGTTCACAGCGATTACGATGCTGAGTTGTACATTCTTCCTTGGCAAATTCCATAAGGGATTATGGATCTCGCTATGCATCGTGATGGGTTCCATCGGCACGATGATCATCACGTACTCGCAATTTTTGTATACGTTCTATCAGGTATATGGTGACCTGTATTCCGTAGTCTTTGATCTGGCGATGCTGCTGGGTATGCCAGCGCTATGTTATTTTTTTGAACAGATTATCGGGCCAGGACTGCATGGAATCTTCACCAAACTGCGAAAAATACTATTCATATATTCAGTTATCGCTGTATTCTCTCTATTTATTTATGTTACTTCAGGTGGGCAATGGGAGATCCTCTACAATCTGCTCGTACAGCGTGTGGTTGGCATTGTGCTGGTCATTCTGCTGACAATCCTGTTAGTTGGTACCATCGCCAAAGCGCTGCAACGAAATCGGGAAGCTATGCTGCTTGCAACGGGATTTGGTACATTTGCCTTGATCAGTGTGGCTGAACTGTTATGGTATTATCAGCGGAGTGGGACGTATCATCTGTTATGGTGGAAATGGTCCATGGTTGCATTTGTGATCTCGTTGATTGCCATTCTCGGAAGTCGTTTTGCCGAAAAACATACTAAAGTTCTAGAGTATTCCAAGGAACTGGAGCTGTTCAACAATGAGTTGCAGCGATCCGAAAAAATGGAGATTATTAGTGAATTGGCCGCTTCCGTTGCCCATGAAGTACGTAATCCACTTCAGGTGACAAGAGGGTTCTTGCAACTTATGACGGAACAGGAAGACAACAAAAATAAGGGGTATGTGCGAATTGCACTGGAAGAACTTGATCGGGCTTCGGGCATCATAACGGATTTTCTTACCTTTGCCAAACCTGAGTTTGATCATATTATCTCGCTCAATATCTCGGATGAATTCAATCATATTGAAGGCATTCTTGTGCCGATGGCTAATCTGGAAGGTGGTAAAATCACCACTGACATTCCGCCAGATCTATATATTCGAGGCAATTCCTCGAAGTTTAAGCAGGCTTTTATCAATATTATTAAGAACAGTATTGAAGCTCTGCAGGGACAAGGTCAGATTGATATCTGGGCGTACAAGCAGGATGGAATGATTAAGGTGCATGTCAGGGATAACGGAGAAGGAATGGACGAGGAAGCACTCTCCCGGTTGGGCGAGCCTTATTTCTCCAATAAAATCAAAGGCACAGGCCTCGGCATGATGGTGACATTCCGAATTGTTGAAGCGATGCAAGGACAGATCAGCTTTACAAGCACCAAAGGGGTAGGAACAGAAGCGGTTGTATCTTTTGTCGAGTTCGTCGATTGACGAACTCACAGAAGGATACAGCGGCTTTTTTTTGTTCCTACCCCTAATTTCTTACACTACAAGATTAGCTCACCCGAATTAACTTCTCCAAGGTCCGCAATTCACATCATAATTTACTTTGGAAGGATTGGGAGGTATGACAAGCACATAGTCATTCTGCTGCTCCTCAACAGTACGTACCTGAATGTGCTCCGGAATTACGATGCCGAACGCTTCACGAAGCGCCTGCTTCGGATTGGAGTGCAATTGTTGTCTGAAGTGCTCGTCAGTCCAAGCCTTTTCAATAATATCCTCATGCAACGTTTTCTCTGATACCATCATCGTCAACATTCCCTTCATATTTAAAATTAAACTAAATCAGCTTAGTCCTTATGCTCAGAATCCCAACTGTTGCTCGCTAATCCAGTGATGAAACCCACCTTGGAGGAGCTGTTTCTTCCGTTGTGTAATGTCCTGAACAGCTTGTACTAAAGTGTTGCATAAATAAGAATTAAACGCCTCAAGATGCGATATTCCTAAGTTAGACGATGTTAGTGTACGATTATAGTGATAAGCAATGTCTACGTAAGAGTTCATGAGTTGTGTATTGTATACATTGTCATGTATACGTTCGCTTAAAGGATGAACTGGATAGTTGTGATTCAGTGCTGCGGATATGTGGGAGAGGTAGCTGTTGTAGTTTCCATGCACAGCATCTTGTTGCGTGTCTGTGAAGTCATCGGTCATCTGGAGTGTCATGAGTGTGATGTTGATGGCAGAACACACCGGGATGATCCGGTCGGACTGATTCAGCAGAAGCAGTGCACCAGTAGCTCCAATGAGGAGAGGGGCAGCCTTTTGCGCAATCAACAAGGGATTCTGTTGGAAATAATCAATGGAATGCTCACCCGTAACACTCACGGCCCAATCCACTACATATTGTCTGAAATAGACCCAGAACGTGGAGGAAGGATTGAATAATACCGAGTAAGATTGAAGTGCATCCATGTAATATAGATTACCAAGAGATAACTTCAATGTGGCATTCTCCGGTTGTTCATCCATCACGTCGTCCTGATTCAGAAAATATAACATATGGATGAGACAGGCTGTACTTAATTGGTGTGCTTTCTCTGGGGGTAGTTTATCTGAGTGTTGCATCCAAAGTGGAGTGATGTACCCGATGTAGCTGTGTCCCGAATCTCGTAACAGCGGATTAACCGAACGAAGCTGCTCTAATGCATGTCCTGACAAAGGTTCGGGATATTCCCGTACGAGTTGCTCCGCTGAAGCAAACACAACCTCCAGATCGGATCTAAACGGATCTAACCAATCTTTCCGCATTATTACATATCGTCCTTCCTGCGATAAGGTGACTAAGGACTGTTCGACTAGATCATGAAGTTACACTTAGTATAGCGGAAATAAACTGAAAAAAATAGGATTTTTTGTGATCAATTGTGAGAAAAATGATGACTTTTTGTATTTTATGGCATAAAAAAGTGGATTTTAGGCTCAAACTAGGAGGGCACAGGATTTCGACATCGGAAAGGCGGCAGAAAAATGAATTTGAAATGGAAAACATGGATGGCAGCCGGATTGGCAGCCGTAGTTATAACAGCAACAACAGGACATGTGGCATTTGCTGATCCAGCCGTTCGTGCTGAGCAACATGACGATGCGTCAAAAGCTTCTTCCTCCGGCAAACCAGCGAAGCCATGCATGCAGGCAGGACACGGTCTGTTCATGATTGGTGAGACGGCGGACTTGCTTGGGATTGGACTTCGGGATCTGAAAGAACAGATGGAACTTGGCAAGACGTTGTCCCAGATTGCGAAAGAGCGTAAGGGACTTAGTGAGGAGCAGTTATTGCAGAAGTTGAAGCCTACACTGGCACAGCGTTTGGATCAAGCTGTGGAAGAAGGTTGTCTCACCAAGGAACAAGCTGCAGCCACGAAGGCAGACATGGATACCAAGTTGAAAAAGGTCATTAATACACCGCTGCGTGATTTGCGGCGTGAATTTGCCCACCATGGCAAACGTTCCATGGTAGATAAGGGCGAAATTGCCCGGTTTATTGGAGTGACCCCTGCTCAACTGCACGAGCAGCTTCAGGGAGGGAAATCCCTGGCTGAGATTGCTCAGGCAAAAGGCATTAGTGAAACGCAGCTGGTGGACAAGCTGAAGGAACAATTAACGGGTGATTTGAAGAGATTTGTGAATCAGAAGGGCAACGTACATCCAGCCCCGGGTCCCCAGGAACCTGTTCCTGGACGATCAACTTCGAGCGAAGTAAAATAAAGAAGAGCGTCTCCGTGAGGGGACGCTCTTCTTTATTTTAAAACGGCTCACTCGTTCCCGGACTGCGAGTTGAGCCGGGTGACGGAGTTCGCTCAGGTGAATTTCTTTTGTCCACAGCAGCTGATGGATTGGGAGTTAAACGTGGTTTGCGCATTAACCCTACGGTGAAACGTGAGCCAGGAAGCTTGGACAGCGCCCAACTGATTGCAAGAGCAATACCAACGGTTACAAGGAACGATAGCAACGTTACAGGCAGATGCCATCCACTGAGTTGAAGCGGTCTGGTGACATAAGCGATCGCGTAGATCACCAGTGCATGAACCAGATATCCACCAAATGAATAACGGCCAATCCAGGCTAAGAGGCGCTGAAACCATGTATCTTTGCCCCGCATCAGTACAAGGAAACCATACATCATAAACATCTGAGCCATAATGATCAGGAATGTGGTTGGTTTCAGATAGGTGGAGATATTCAGATTAACAACATCCCCGGACCCACGCAGCACATCGTAACCAAGCCATATATACATCCCTATAAACAGACAGATCGTCCATGGCAGGATCTTTGTGGTCCAACTCCTCCAGCTATCCACTGACCAGGCACACACGGCACCCAGTAAAAAGTAAAACCAGTACATCACCCATGAATAGGAGCGATATTGCAGCAACGTTGACCAAGGCTCAGACATGGATTCTGTCCAGCCCCCCATATTATAGTAGGACCATTGCATAAGCAGGGCATATAGTGCTGCTGCAAAGAGAATTAGTCCGATAATGACTTGCATGGGCGTGAAACGTGAGGTGTTCTGGATACGTCTCTGAATGGCTTTTGCTCCTGTCCAGAACAGGGGGAACAGAATATAGAATTGAAACACCATAATGACAAACCAGAGATGATATCCCGTCTGTGGTATAAACAGTTCACGAATCAGACTGCGAAAATCCGGTATGCCTGCAAGCCAGAACGCGGGGGTGAAGATACGGACAGAAAGCCAGTAGATCAGTGTCCATACGACAAACGGCATATAGATATCGCCAAATCGCTTTCGAATGAAGCGAGGATATTCCGGTTTGGTGTTACGATGATGGTAAAACAACATTACACCCGATAGAAATACAAACGTTGGCGTACCAAATCGGGTCAGATGATAAATCATGGTCAGCATAATGGAATCCGGTTGTTCAATATCAGCGCGATAGATATACTCAGCGATACTATGCTGCATGACGATTGCCAGAAAGGCAATGCCCCGCAGTTCGGTCCATTCCGTTATTCGCGGTTTTTTCACATTGTAATCCTCCCTCCAGGAACCGGAGTTCATCATATAAGGGTACCCGTTAAACATTAAGGCTGCATTAAATGTTGAAAATAGGTACTAAAAAAGACGGCTATGGCCGTCTTTTTTGTTGATATATCTCATGCTTGTTTTAGTTCTGTCCCTCTGCTGATGGAGTCTCTGAGGACTCGGCATCTTCTTCAAACAGTTTCTGAATGTAGGACTGGAGTTTGGTCACATCAACACCCAGCACCTGAGCTGAGCCGACCAGTTCATTGGTGAGTAGTTTGTTGGGTGGAATCTGCTGCTGATCGATATCGTTCACATGGATATCGAAGCCAAGTGATGCGAGTTTTAACATCTGGGTTGGACTAAGATCTGTCTCGATATAGGGAGCGATGGCTTCCAGGATATCCGGGATTTTGAAAAGCGACGTAGTGCTCTGCATTTTCTTGGCCAGCTCGGTCATGAAGATCCGCTGCCGTTCGGTACGGGTGAAATCCGAGGTGGCATCATGCCGGAACCGAACATATTGAAGGGCGGTCTTGCCGTCCATATGTTGCAATCCTTTTTTTAAGTCAATGTCGTACATATGTTTATCTGCTTTACTGGTGTAATACATGTCTTTCTCCACATCGATCTCAATACCGCCTACTGCATCAACGAGTGCCATGAAACCTGTAAAGTCTGTGTAGACATAATGCTGAATGGGAATACCGAGCAGATCACTTACGGTTTGTTTGGTCAGCTCCGCACCCCCGTAGGAAAAGGCTGCATTAAGTCTGCTTTTGCCATGCCCAGGAATGGCAACATAGGTATCACGCAGTACGGAGAATAGATGGGCTTTCTTGGTGACCGGATCAATAGAAGCGACCATGACCGAGTCTGAGCGTCCTGCATCGTCGCCTCTCGAGTCTCCGCCAAGGAGCAGAATGTTCACCCGTTCCTGGCCCTCCCATCGGGGAATCGTTGTCGTTGGTGTGTCTGAATCGCTGTCAGTGCCGGAAGAGGACGAGTTGGATGAAGTCCCGGAAGCCGTGGAGATGCTATTGGCAAAATGAACAATCGAATATCCGTAATATACAACGACACCTGTAATCGCAAGTGCCAGGGTCAGGGCTGTACCCCATAACCATTTTTTAAGCATAATCTTCACCTTTCTATGATTGAACTGATATGTAACCCAAACTAGTTTAACAAAAAGAAAGCAAAAAGTCCTCTTTGATTTCGTAACTTCGGTCAATGTGAGAATTGTTTGACAAATAGTTAGTGTATATTTAATATGTAAAAAATAATCTTGTTTTGTGTAATGGGGGTATTAAAAGCCAGTTATGAATCAATCACTATTTAATTGGATTAATCAGTTTGCAGACCAAATCCCGTTTCTGGACTGGTTTATGATCACATCATCCGAGTATGCGGTTTGGGTCATGATTGCACTGCTCGTTATCGTATGGTTTCTCAGCGATCCATCGAAACAACGAATTGTTTTTTATGCCTGTGTGGCTTCCATTGTAGCGCTAGTTCTGGCCAAATGGGGGATTTCACCAGCGGTCGGTCACCCAAGACCTTTTGTAGAAGGGACTGTGCATCAGCTGGTTGCCCATGTACCTGATCCTTCTTTTCCAAGTAAACATGCTTCCTTTGTATTTGCTCTAGCGGCTGCTTCATTCTTTATTGGACGTCGCTTCGGGTCATGGATGTTGTTACTCGCTGTGTTGACAGGGGTGTCTCGTGTATATGTTGGTGTGCATTATCCAGGAGATATTCTGGGAGGATTCATTCTCGGAAGTCTGCTTAGTGTGGTTCTGATTACAACCCGCAATTATACCAAGTCGATTCCCGACTTTTTCATTAACATACACCGACGTGTTTTTCGTTAGCTTTTGAAAGCAATGTCTAGTGAAGTTTTGGTAGTTTAGTTTATTGAAAGAAGTCTCTTATCTCTGGTTCTGCCAAAGATGGGAGACTTTTTTTGTGTTATGTTCGAAGTTACATGAAATTTACAGAAATTGAATTCTAACATCTACAATTCACGACGATAGGTGACGATATATTATAAATATGTATTATTTTGAGGAGTGGGACACATGGAAGACACGCGGGGGAATAAGTTGGGGATATTAAAGTTAACGATTCGAGGCAAGTTACTGACTGGTTTTCTCATAGTCGTGGCTCTGTTGATTGTTGTAAGCGTTTATGCGTTAATACAGATCCATAATATGTCTGGTAAAGCCAATGATGTGGACCAGACCTGGATGCCGAGTGTAAGCCTGTTGGGTATGATGAATGGTGATGTTTCGGATGTAGAGCGGTTAGCGCTGGCCATTATCGTTGAACAGGACGAAGACGAGAACGTCAAGTTGAATGAAGCGTTACAGCTGCTTCTTACCAAGATTGAAGATGAGCGCAAACAGTTGCAAACGTACTTTGTAGGCAACGAAGCAGCGCTTAAGCTGTATAATGAAGATTTCAGTACAAACTATGATGCCTATCTGGCTAAAATGCCTGCATTCATCGAAATGGGTCTGAAAAACGATTATGCAGGAGCAAGCAGACTTCATACTGAGGCCTACCCAATGTGGTATACAGCAAACGACACCCTTGCCAAGTTAATTACCTTGGGCAATGAAGGATCAGATGCAGCAACGAATGATTCTGTCGAGTTGGCTGAGAATACATTTAATGTGATTTTGGCAGTGACGATTTTTGCATTCCTGATCGCCGTGTTCATTGCATTCTTCATTGCAAGCATCATTTCACGTCCAATCAAAAAGATGAATGAAGCGGCCATGGCTATTGCCAATGGTGATCTGACGGGTGAGACGATTGTGCTCAAGAACAAAGACGAATTGGGAACGCTCGCGGCTTCCTTCAATACCATGAGTGGCAATTTGCGCTCCATGATTGAATCGGTATCGATGACTTCCGAACAGGTGGCTGCTTCATCGGAGGAGCTTCTTGCAAGTGCAGAGCAAAATACTCAAGCCTCGGAACAGATTTCCCAAACGGTTGAGGAACTGGCTGTGGGCACGTCGGATCAGGTGGATATTGTAAAACGCTCTTCACAGGCGATGAATGAGATGGCTCTCGGATCGGAGCAGATTGCCGAGCTTGCTCAGAGTGTATCCGTATCTGCTGTGGATGCGGCGAATCAATCTTCCGAAGGAAATATGATTATTCAGCAAGCGGTTGAACAGATGGGTTCTGTTCGAAATTCCATTGCTTCGCTTACTGAATTGGTTACAGGGCTGGGGGAACGTTCAGCAGAGATTGGAACCATTACGGAGGTAATCAACAACATTGCCCGGCAGACCAATCTGCTTGCACTGAATGCAGCCATTGAAGCCGCACGAGCAGGAGAGCACGGACGTGGTTTCGCCGTAGTTGCGGGAGAAGTGCGTAAGTTGGCTGAGGAATCTTCTACATCTGCGCAACGAATTACGGATCTCGTTCAATTGATTCAGAAAGATACGGATCATGCTGTTCAGGCAGTGAAAGTGAACAGCAGTGAGACAGAAGCCGGAATCGAGATGGTTACTGCGGCAGGACAAGCCTTCGAGCAGATCTCGGATGCGGTCAACAAAGTAGCGGGTGAAATCCAGGAAGTATCTGCAGGTTCAGAGGAAATGTCGGCGAGTACAACTGAGGTTGTAGGATATGTAAGTCAAATCTCCAACATTGCTGGAGAGGCAGCGGGCGGGGTTCATAATGTATCTGCCGCAACTCAGCAGCAGTTGGCTTCGATGGAAGAGATTGCATCATCCGCAGGTTCATTATCCAAAATGGCCGAAGAACTGCAGGAGCAGATTAACAAGTTCAAAGTGTAACTAAGAGATGTTCTGTGATATCTAAGGTGTACAGAAACATACTGACAGGATGGTCAGAATGCCATTCGATTTGTACTGTTGATGATAACAAGGGCGAGAAGCTGTTTCTCTAACGCGCATATGCGTTAGAGAAACAGCTTTTTTTGTCGCATGACGCAGAGCAGGTCACAACAATGTTATTTCAGAAGTCACCAACGCTTATATAGCTGGTGAAACAAACGGCTATAATGGTAATTAATGGTGGAACTTACACTGAAATACACCATGGGAAGGAGCGATATAAACTTGCAGTCCAGAGTAATGCATACGGAATATTGATGAAGAGGAGATGAATAGTTGAACATGAAGGGGAGCTGGTGGAGACGAGTCGCTATGATCGCGTTATCGGCAGGATTACTGGCAGGGAGTTTATCGATGGGCACAGGAATTCGTAAGGCGGATGCGGCCGCTGGAAATCAGAACTATGCTGAAGCACTACAAAAGGCCATTTACTTCTATGAGGCACAGCGCTCGGGTCCGTTGCCAGCGAGTAATCGGGTCGAATGGCGTGGTAATTCGGGCATGCAGGATGGAGCTGATGTAGGTGTTGATCTGACCGGAGGATGGTATGATGCCGGAGATCACGTGAAGTTTGGTTTTCCGATGGCTGCTTCCGCAACGATGCTCGCCTGGTCTGTCGTGGAATACAGTGACGGATATGAACAGGCCGGACAACTGGAGGAGATCAAGGATAATATCCGATGGGCGACCGACTATTTTATGAAAGCGCATACGAAACCAAATGAATTATGGGGACAAGTGGGGGCAGGTAATACCGACCATGCCTGGTGGGGACCCGCAGAAGTCATGCAGATGAACCGTCCTTCGTTCAAGATTGATGCTTCATGCCCGGGCAGTGATCTGGCGGCAGAAACGGCTGCAGCGCTGGCAGCGTCATCGATTGTATTTGCAGATGATGATCCGGCATATTCGGCCAGACTGCTTCAACATGCGAAAGAGCTGTACAACTTCGCAGATACATATCGGGGGGAATACACCGATTGTATCACTGATGCTGCAGCGTTCTATAATTCGTGGACAGGATACGAAGACGAGCTGGCATGGGGCGGAGCGTGGCTTTATTTAGCCACTAATGATAGCGCTTACTTGTCCAAAGCCATTGCAGCTACGGACCGGTGGTCTTCTAGCGGAGGCTCAGCCAATTGGCCGTATACCTGGACACAAGGTTGGGACAGTAAACATTATGGTGCCCAGATCCTGCTTGCTCGTATTACGTCCAGTTTGAACATGCCGGAGGCGACGAGATTTATTCAGTCGACTGAGCGCAATCTGGATTATTGGACGGTTGGAGTCAATGGGACACGAGTCAAGTATACGCCAGGAGGTCTGGCGTGGCTGGATCAGTGGGGCTCGCTCCGATATGCAGCGAATGCATCCTTTATTTCTTTTGTATACTCCGACTGGGTCAGTGATCCTGTGAAAAAGTCAAGATATCAGGATTTTGCTGTCTCACAGATGAATTATATTCTGGGCGATAATCCACGTCAGAGCAGTTATGTGGTCGGATATGGGCAAAATGCACCTCAACATCCGCATCATCGGACCGCTCACGGTTCATGGCTGAATAACGAAGATATCCCGGCTAACCATCGCCATATTCTGTATGGTGCCATGGTCGGTGGCCCGGATGCATCGGATGGATATACCGATGATATCGGGGATTACGTGAGTAATGAGGTCGCAACCGATTACAATGCTGGTTTTACCGGCGCACTGGCAAAGATGAATTTGCTATTTGGTCAGAATCATCAGCCCCTTGCGAACTTCCCTGCACCTGAGGTGAAGGGAGATGAGTTCTTTGTGGAGGCTGCGATCAAATCATCAGGTGCCAATTATACGGAAATCAGAGCACAGCTTAATAATCGTTCCGCTTGGCCTGCCCGAATGGGAGATCAACTGTCTTTTAAGTATTTCCTGGATTTGAGTGAAGTGTATGCTGCCGGACGTACGGTATCGGACGTGCAAGTGACAACCTCCTATACAGAGGGGGCGACGGTATCCCAACCAGTTGTGGTGAATGCAGCCCAGCATATCTATGCCATTACGGCGAACTTCGGTAATACCAAGATCTATCCAGGTGGGGAAGGAAATTATCGTAAAGAAGTACAGTTCCGCATTACAGGCCCACAGGGTGCATGGAATGCAAGTAATGATCATTCGTTCCAGACGCTGACCACAGGCACTCCTGTGAAGAGCATATACCTTCCAGTCTATGATGCAGGGGTAAAGGTGTATGGACAGGAGCCTGGTGTTACACCAGTCACGGTTCCAAGCGCACCTGCTGGCGTGCAGGCTGTAGCGGGAAGTAGTCAGGTTAACCTGACTTGGGCCGCTGTATCCGGGGCTGAATCGTATACGGTGAAGCGCTCCGAGGTGAGTGGAGGACCATATACAACTGTTGCGACAGGGGTTAATGGATTGACCTACACAAACACGGGGCTGACCAACGGGACGGCTTATTATTATGTAGTGTCTGCTGTGAATTCAGCAGGGGAATCATCGGGTTCTGTGCAGGTGTCGGCTACCCCGCAAGCAGCTTCGACGGTGCCGGGAGCACTGACTTTAAGTGGGACAGCTGGTAATGCGCAGTCGGTCCTGACTTGGACAGCAGCCTCGGGCGCTACTAGCTATAAGGTACAACGTTCGGTGGCAGGCGGGACTTATGCAGATGTGGCAACCGGATTGTCCGTGTTGACTTACACCGATACAACAGCGCTGAATGGCACCACGTACAATTACCGGATTGCAGCCGTGAATGCGAACGGACAGACACTGTCCAATGTCCTGGCACTGACGCCTTCTGCACCTCCGGTGACGACCGGTACACTCGAAGTGCAGTACCGCAGCGGAGGGTCCGGGAATTCAAGTAATGCGGTGACTCCGCAGTTCAACGTGAAGAATACCGGAACACAAGCGATTGATCTCAGTACCGTGAAGATCCGATATTATTTCACCAAGGATGGTGCGGATCAAATGACCTTCTGGTGTGATTATGCCGAGATGGGCACGGCCAATGTTGAAGGTACATTTGTCGCAGTGAGTCCGGCAAAGGGTACCGCAGATACGTATCTGGAGATTAGCTTCAAGTCGGGAGCAGGCAGTTTGGCCGCTGGAGCAGAGACCGGCGTGATTCAAGCACGCTTTTCCAAAAATAACTGGAGCAATTTCGATCAAAGTAATGATTATTCCTATGATGCTTCCAAGACGGCTTTTGCCGCATGGAACAAGGTAACCGGGTATCAGGGAAACACCAAAGTGTGGGGCTTGGAGCCGTAACTAGCTCAAGATCATTGGCCGAAGAGCAGCATGGTCAGACCGTTTATATTCAATTTCCACTATTCCAGGGAGGTATATATTAATGTTGAAATCAGCTGCGAAAAAAAGTTTAACAGCGATGCTGGCGGGAACCGTCATGTTGACCGGATACACCGGACTCTGGGCAGGGCCGCAAACAGCACATGCCGCAGATCAGGCCATCGAGATTCAGGCAGACAGCATTAATGAAGCCCGGTTTTTGCAATTGTATGATCAGTTGAAAGATCCGGCGAACGGATATTTTTCGCCAGAGGGTCTACCGTATCATTCCATTGAGACCCTGCTGAGTGAGGCCCCGGATTATGGTCATATGACGACGTCTGAGGCATATAGTTACTGGCTGTGGTTGGAAACCATGTATGGTCACTACACGGGAGATTGGTCCCAATTGGAAGCAGCTTGGGACAGTATGGAGAAATACATTATCCCGGTCAACGAAGGTGACGGCAAGGAAGAGCAGCCTACGATGAGCTCATACAACCCAAACAGCCCTGCTACGTATGCAGCGGAAAAACCTTTCCCAGATCAATATCCATCGCAACTTAATGGTCAATATGCAGCGGGTAAAGACCCGATTGATGCCGAACTTAAGGCGACCTATGGTGACAATCAGACCTATCTCATGCACTGGCTGGTCGATGTGGATGACTGGTATGGATATGGAAACCTGTTGAATCCATCACATACGGCTACCTATGTGAATACTTTCCAACGTGGGGAGCAGGAGTCTGTGTGGGAAGCCATTCCGCATCCATCCCAGGATGATAAATCTTTTGGTAAGGCAAACGAAGGTTTCATGAGCTTGTTCACAAAGGAAAATCAGGTACCGTCAGCACAATGGCGTTACACAAACGCAACGGATGCCGATGCGCGTGCTGTACAGGTGCTGTATTGGGCAAAGGAGATGGGATACAACAATCCGGAATATCTGGATAAAGCGAAGAAGATGGGGGACTATCTACGCTATGGTATGTATGATAAATACTTCCAGAAAATTGGAAGTGCAAAGAACGGTACACCGACTCCGGGTACAGGCAAGGATTCCAACATGTATCTCATGGCTTGGTATACGTCTTGGGGCGGTGGCCTGGGTCAAGGTGGGGATTGGGCTTGGCGCATTGGAGCGAGCCATACCCATCAGGCTTATCAAAACCCGGTTGCAGCGTATGCTTTGTCTGATCCGGCTGGCGGCTTGATTCCGAAATCAGCAACAGCGAAGGCAGATTGGAATGCTACGCTGAAACGTCAGTTGGAATTCTACACTTGGCTACAATCCCATGAAGGAGCTATCGGCGGGGGAGCAACGAACAGTCTGGATGGTTCATACAAAGCCTATCCGGCAGGCGTAAGTACATTCTATGACATGGCTTATCAGGAGGCACCTGTATATCGTGATCCGGATTCCAACACCTGGTTTGGATTCCAGGCATGGCCGCTGGAGCGTGTAGCCGAGATGTACTATATTCTTGCGGAGAGCGGTGATTTGACCTCTGAGAACTTCCAGATGGCCAAAAAAGTAATCACGAAGTGGATCGACTGGAGTAAGGATTATGTATTTGTAGGTGAGCGTCCGGTGACGGATGCGCAAGGCTATTATCTGAATGCGGCTGGACAGCGCATTTTGGGTGGAACTAATGTTCAGGTAGCGACAACGCCGGCTCCCGGAGAGTTCTGGATTCCGGGTGGTCAGGAATGGCAGGGTCAACCGGACAAGTGGAACGGATTCAGTTCGTTTACGGAAAATCCGAACTTCCGTGTAACGACCAAAGATCCAGTGCAGGACACAGGAGTTCTGGGAAGTTACGTTAAAGCTCTGACTTTCTTCGCAGCGGGAACACAGGCAGAGAACGGCACACTTAACGCGGAAGGCCAAGAAGCCAAGGATTTGGCCGAGGCTCTGCTGGATACAGCTTGGGATTACAATGATGGTGTGGGGATTGTTACGGAAGAAGAGCGTAAAGACTACTTCCGCTTCTTTGCCAAAGAGATCTATATCCCGGCGAACTGGTCTGGAACCTTTGGTCAAGGCAACACGATTCCTGGTACAGCAGGTGTACCTTCCGATCCGGCAAAAGGCGGCAATGGCGTATACATTGGATACTCCGATCTGCGTCCGGCCATCAAGCAAGATCCGGCATGGGCTTACTTGGATAACCTGTACAAAACGTCGTATAATCCGACCACGAAGCAGTGGGAAAACGGTGCACCTACCTTTACGTATCACCGGTTCTGGTCACAAGTGGATATGGCTACAGCGTACGGCGAGTATGATCGTCTCCTCGGAGATTCCGATAGTCCGGAAGTGGAAGTACCCGCTGCTCCTGCTGGCGTAACAGCAACTGGAGGAAGTGAGCAAGTGGTTCTGAATTGGAACGCAGCCGCTGGTGCAGCCTCGTATACCGTGAAACGTGCAGAGGTGAATGGTGGTCCTTATACGTCTGTAGCAACAGGGGTCACAGGATCAACATTCACGGATACAGGCTTGACCAACGGCACAACGTATTATTATGTGGTCACTGCGGTGAATGCCGTAGGGGAGTCTGCACCGTCGACACAGGCATCTGCAACACCACTCGCAGGTACCGTTGTGCCAGGCGTATTCAACCTTACTGGAACGGCTGGCGATGCCCAGGCAGTACTGACATGGACTGCATCAACTGGAGCATCAAGTTATAAGGTACAACGTTCGGTAGGCAGCGGGGCATATGCTGATCTGGCAACAGGTTTGACTGCACTGACGTATACCGATGCTACAGCGGTGAATGGTACAGCTTATAATTATAGAGTCGTAGCCAGTAATACGAGTGGTCAGACGAATTCAAATGTATTGGTGTTGACTCCATTAGCACCTCCAGTCACAACGGGAACGCTTGAAGTACAATACCGTAATGGTAGTTCAGGAACTTCGGTCAATGCGATTACTCCACAATTTAATGTGAAGAATACAGGTACAACTGCGGTGGACTTGAGCAAAGTGAAGGTCCGGTATTATTTCACGAAGGATAGTGCCGCTGATCTGAGTTTCTGGTGTGATTATGCACAGATTGGCAGTGGTAACGTGGAAGGGCATTTTGTTTCGATAGATCCGGCCAAGGGCAC
The DNA here is from genome assembly GCF_000517905.1 of Paenibacillus sp. FSL H7-689. Taxonomy (NCBI): domain Bacteria; kingdom Bacillati; phylum Bacillota; class Bacilli; order Caryophanales; family Paenibacillaceae; genus Paenibacillus; species Paenibacillus sp. FSL H7-689. The sequence goes on along the minus strand of NZ_ASPU01000016.1, from coordinate 234,114 downwards.
GGCAGATACGTATCTGGAGATTGAATTCAAATCGGGTGCCGGCAGTTTGGCCGCTGGTGCCGAGACCGGAATCATCCAGGGACGTTTCTCGAAAAACAACTGGACGAATTTTGATCAAACCAATGATTATTCCTTTGATTCCACCCAAACGGCCTTCAGTGCCTGGACAAAAGTGACAGCTTATCAGGATGGCGCCAAGGTATGGGGAATTGAACCTTAAATGAGTTGATCGACCAATTGTAGAGTGATGTTACTCATCATATAGGTTAAGCCGGGGAGAAATCCCTGGCTTTTCTTTTTTTATGGAAAAGCAAAAATGGAATACGAAATAATCAACGGACACTGCTGATAAATCGATCCGTATTGAGGCTGGAGGCAAAAATGTGAATTCGGGGAACGGTAATCGGCAAATGAATCATAGTAATGTTTACCATATTTGCGATTTTAAACATTAAAATATAGGTCATATGGCATATGCCCTGAATGAGAAACGACCTAGCTCTTGTATCGCGGAAAAATCAAGCACATCAAATAGTTACAATAATTTAACCTTTCAAAAAGAAGGGATCAGCAGTGAATTTTTCCAGCATATTATGGACAAACCCTGATACTTAGTACTCAAGTTCGCCTGCATCAATACAGGACTTTTGACTGATGAACGTTATGGATAGCCCGTTTACAATGGGGCAAGCCCGGGAGAACCAAGCCAGGTTAAAATTCTGTAACATCAGGGGGAACTCGACATCATGAACTGGAAGAAAACGATTATTACGGCAAGTGTCACAGCAACGATGCTGATGGGAAGTCTGACGACAGGAGCACTAACGGCACAGGTATCGGCAGCTGCTGTTAACAATTCACAAGTAAAAGTAATTTGGGGCGTAAACCTACGCACAACACCTTCTTCTTCTGCGAAGATTGTTCGCTTGGTCGCTAAAGGGGAAACGGTAACGGTGCTTCAGCAATCCGGTTCGGATTGGTATAAGATTAAGGATTCTGCTAACCGGACAGGCTACATATCTTCTTCATCCAAATACACACAAGCGATTAGTGGCAGCACAAGCGGATCGAGTTCGAATAGTGGTACATCGGTGACTGGCAATGCATCTGTAGAAAAAGTGATTGCAGCGGGAATGAAATATTTGGGAACACCTTATGAGTTCGGAGCCAGTCGTAACAGCACAGCTACTTTTGACTGTTCCAGCTTTGTACGCCAGGCCTTCATTGATGCACTGGGCATCAAGCTTCCAGCGGATTCCCGCAAACAGGGAGCCTATGTAAAAGCCAAGGGTACAGTTCAGACGAACTGGAAAAACCTGAAACGCGGAGATCTGATGTATTTCATGTCGTATAAAGGCAGCTCTGCATCATCGTATTCGGGCGTGAATAAATCTAGCGCAACCATTACGCACACAGGGATTTACCTGGGTGACGGAAAAGTATTACACACCTATTCCAACGCTGGCGGTGGTGTAACAACTAGTGATATCTCCGGCAAACACTGGGAGTATCGCTTCCTGTTTGGTGGCAGTGCGCTGTAGGTTAGAACAAGAACCTTACTGGATATTCCGCACATTTTCATATGCATACAAAACACCTTCCATTCTGCCTTTGACAGGCGAGTGGGAGGTGTTTTTGTGTTATTTATTATTTTGAAGAACTCAATCGTGATAGTACAGTCGGAACAGGATATCCTGATTGTAGTTGCCGAATCCCTCACCATATAAGGTAAGCCCGCCTACATGCTGAGCATCTTCTTCCACCGAAAGACGAAGGGTCCACTGGTTGCGTTCAACCGGGATATCTGCGAGTGTAATGTCGGATAGATGTTGTCCATCAATAAACGTACCCTCATTGGTAATTCGCAGTACCTTGAGCATGCCGTACTGATTGACACTGTCACTCCACCATTCCGGGGTGAACATGCCACGTCCGTTGCCTGAATCTCCGGGGCTTGTCCATTCCCCTAATCGGATGCCATTCAGCATGAATGTAATATCCGAGGGCCAATTCGGATTAACCGAAGGTGCTTCTGACCCGATCTCGAGGGCCAATTCAATGGCATTGATCTGCTGTCCGGATAAGATATAGTTTGGAATTTTGTACTCCACAAACCCACGGCCAAACCATAAAATATGGGCATGCATCCGCTCAGGGTCGAGAAAATAACGAGGGTCATCATACTGTCCGATAACATGATTGGACGTAGCCAGACCACATGTCGGATAGACGTCAAAGTGGGTGTAGTGTCCCACAGGGACGGAAACCTCGTGCAGCTTGCGGGCTGTCCCGCTTTCCTGCGGCATGGAGATGCCAATCCAGTCTACAGCAAGGCTGTTCATTTTATGTGTGCCGCCGTCTTTGCGTATCATTTTGGACTGAATAATGCCCACATCTTGAAGTTTGCGGACATGCATGGTCACGATGGCACTACTCAGACCCAGTGAAGCAGCAAGATCCTTCACATTCATCGGAGTCTCTGCAACAAGGCGGATGATCTGTAGACGGACTTCACTGGCAAGTGCTTCATATAGGGGGAGCCATTCGGCATCGGTATTTGCTCTGATCACAGTTGTTCCTCCATTTTATCTGTATAGAATTAAGTTAAACATAAATTCAGTAAAAAGAATAACATTTTGCAAAATTCAGGTTGAAATTAAGGCTATAATCGATTTTAATATAAATATGAACGTTGATCCATAGAATATCAATTAATTTTTATATTAATCTTAAGGAGTTGAAATTCATTATGGAAAAAGCAAAAATGACGGTAGATAAAGATTTTACTATTGGTGTAGTGGATAAGCGCTTGTACGGATCATTTATTGAGCATCTGGGACGTGCCGTCTATGGCGGGATTTACGAGCCGGGGCATCCATCAGCGAACGAACAGGGTTTCCGCACGGATGTGCTGGAGATGGTCAAGGAGTTAAATGTACCGATTGTACGTTATCCTGGAGGTAATTTTGTATCCGGTTACAATTGGGAAGATTCGGTTGGACCTGTGTCAGAACGCAAACGCAGACTGGAACTGGCCTGGAGAACGATTGAGACCAATGAATTTGGCTTCAATGAATTCGTGGACTGGGCGAAACAGGCTAATTCTGAAGTCATGATGGCCGTTAATCTGGGAACACGGGGCGCCGATGCAGCACGAAATATTGTAGAGTACAGCAACCATCCGGAAGGTTCGTATTATAGTGATCTTCGCATCAAGCATGGATACAAGCAGCCACATGCGATCAAAACATGGTGTCTGGGCAACGAGATGGATGGCCCTTGGCAAATCGGTCACAAAACGGCAGAAGAGTATGGACGTGCAGCCGTTGAAGCGGCAAAAGTCATGAAGTGGACGGACCCAACGATTGAACTGGTAGCCTGTGGAAGTTCAAACCTGAATATGCCATCGTTCCCGGAATGGGAAGCAACGGTGCTGGATCATACGTATGATCACGTCGAGTATCTGTCCTTGCATCAATACTACGACAATCAAGAGCAGGATACACCAACGTTCCTAGCACGCTCGCTTGAAATGGATCGTTTTATCGATACCGTGAAGGCGACCTGTGATTATATCAAAGCGAAGAAACGCAGCAAAAAGACGATGTATCTCTCCTTTGATGAGTGGAATGTATGGTATCACTCCAATGAAAATGATTCGAAGATGGACCCTTGGCAGATTGCTCCGCCACAGCTTGAGGATATCTACAATCATGAGGATGCACTGCTTGTTGGTTGTATGTTGATCAGTATGCTCAAACATGCGGATCGGGTTAAAATGGCCTGTCTGGCACAACTCGTTAACGTGATTGCGCCGATCATGACAGATACGGGTGGTGGTTCATGGAGACAGACAATCTTCTATCCATTCATGCATACATCTCTCTTCGGACGTGGAACAGCATTGGTACCATTGATCCAGTCTCCAAAATATGATACAAAACAAATCACGGATGTTCCTTATCTGGAAGCTATTGCGGTTCATAACGAAGAGCAGGGTGAAGTGACTGTATTTGCAGTCAACCGTCATCTGGAAGAATCCCTTCCGCTCGAAGTGGACCTGCGCAGCTTCGGGAAGTGTACCGTGATCGAGCATATCGTGCTGGAAAGTGATGATCTCAAAGCATCTAATACGGCAGCACAACCAAACCGCGTTGCTCCTCATAATCGCGGGGGTGCAGTTGTATCTGATACTCTGATTACGGCGAGCTTGGCGAAAGCATCATGGAACGTGATTCGTTTGAAAGTGCAGTAATGGATTAGCATAAAGGGATGGGACACGTTGGAGCGCAAAGGCAGGCTTGATGCCTGAGAAGGAAGCCAGCGAACAGCGGATTAGCGTGTTTCTTCAATCAAAAAAGCTGGGTGCGAGTTCATCGCATCCAGCTTTTTTTTCGTTGTATTTTATAGGGAAAAGGAATGCATGGGAGGCATGAGTAATGAAGTGGCAGACAAGGTAGCATATAAGTTAGGTAATGGCGTGTGTTGAAATGAATTACATGGTCCTGCCATACGCACGCGCTAACGAACCTAGGACACCTTATTGTGCCGATTATTGCTATATTAGAAATTTAACGAATCGGAGACACGTTAACCTGACAAAAAGATGGATAAATCTCGGGAAAAGCATGCCCAGAGCGGAAATAACGTGTCTAGGATTCGTTAGAATATTAGATTAGCTGAAAACAGACTAATAGCGTGTGCTGAGTTCGTTACAATCCACCCACCTGTGTGAAAAGGTTATTTCTCTTCCGCTTTGATTCAGCGTAGCTTCCGCTTCAATTTAAAACTCAAAACTTTCGCCGTCACGTGGGATGAGCACCTGACCATCCAACTGCTCGGATGCCAGATAAGTCGCAAGATCCGTACGAGACATCACACAATGGTTAATCGCATCCATGTGCACAGCGATGACATGAGCAGATGGCGCATGGCGCTTCACAGCGACAACGTCAGGGCCGTCCATCGTAATGGGATCACCCTCCACGAAGCGTGCACCTCCGGCATTCACGACAATAACTTCAGGCGTATATTGGCGAATGGCCTCAGCAGGTTCTTCACACCAGATCGTATCCCCCGCAATATAGGTGACAGGTTCTGCATCTGCTTCAAGTACGAAACCGGACACGTTGCCCATACGTTCACCGATTTCACCTGTGCCATGATGCCCGGATGTGCGGGCAAATCGGACAGAGTGATGCTCATGTTTTTCATCTACAGCTGTTACATTCGTGAATCCGGCACCCAGAAATACATTCTCATCCCCAGGCTGGCAGATCAGAGGAATATCTTTGCCAAGTTGTTTCGCCGCGGATTCATCCCAGTGGTCCACATGGGTGTGTGTCACAATCAACAGATCCGGATTCAGATAATCCGTTTCGGTTTCGGGCAGACCGACTCTCGGGTTACGTAGCTCATTCGGTGTGTTCGGGAATGCAGGCATGACTTCGACGTCCATCAGCATCGGATCAACGAGAATGTTCAGCCCTCCGTATTCCAGCCACAGTGTAGCATTGCGAATCAATTGGATTTTCATTATATTTGCACTCCTTCGAGTTGTTTAATAGTATTACCCTATATGGTATACAACCCGTTTAACGGCGTACATAACATGATGAATGGAATTAGGCCACGCTAATTTCACCGTGAAAGGATTGCTGAAGCAAGATGAATGAAATGATAGATGACACGGATATACGTATTTTGCAGATTCTGATTCAGGATGCCAAACGTTCTCACAAAGAGATCGGTGAAGAGGTTCATCTCACGGGACAGGCCGTTGGTGCAAGAGTGCGCAAGTTGCAAGATCTGGGTGTAATCGAAGGGTACACGGTAAAATGGAACCCGGAACGCCTTGGCCTCGGCCTACAGGCCTTTGTCACAGTTTTCTTGAACTCCGGCGACAGACATGCCGCCTTTCGTACATTCATTGCTGAACGTGAGGACATCGTTGAAGTCCATCGTGTCAGCGGAGAAGGCTGTTATTTGATGAGAGTGCAGACTGGCACCACAGAGCAGCTTGGCCAACTACTTGAAGCGTTGTTGCCTTACGGCAATTACAAAGTCAGCCTGTCCATAGGTGTAGAGAAATCACAGTGATGTGTGGGGAGCTTGTCCTCATCCATCCCGGTACTCAACGATCCTGCTTCTGTTCCTGCAAAGTCTCCTGAAGCAAAGTCACAGCCTGGTTCAGCTCTTTTTTGCTCAGCAGATGATCTGTCTGAATATGAGACCGTGTGCCGTCTTTTAAGTACAGGACAAACATGGGAGAAGCAGACAGGAGCCACTTGCTGCGGGCAGGTGAGGCGAGTTCGACTTTGCGAATCTGGCTCCAAGCAATCTTCCGTTTGCCCGTGCTCAATGCATCATCATCCCAGGATAACAACACGGCAGGGGTTTTGGTTAGTCGTGACACAAACATGAAGAACAGCGGTCCGATCAACCACATACCCAGCACGGCTGCAATGGAATAGTATATGGTCTCCAGTCTTTCGGCTTGTCCGTCCACGATGATCCATAATAAGCTCACGCACAAGAGAAGGAACAGGAAGCATAGACTTCCCTTCCATAGAGCTGTGCTGCGTTGGTAAAGAATCTGCTGATGGTCACGCTTGGGTGTTTCGGGTTGTTGCATGGATGTTCCTCCTAATTAACAATGCTGATCGATATGCCAAACGTGCCGCCTGCATAAGCAGAGCGGCATGTTCAACGTTCTGTATTTACTATAACTCAGGTTCATTACCCTGATATAGCTGAATTTTTACCTGCATCACGCGCATGGGTGTACAAGTCTGCATATACACCTTTGGCTGCGATTAGTTCCTGGTGCGGTCCTTCCTCCACAATCTCCCCATTTTCCATCACCAGAATTCGATCGGCATGCATCACTGTGGACAGGCGATGAGCAATGACAATGGTGGTGCGTCCCTGGGATACCGATTCCAACGCCTGCTGCACAAGCTGTTCCGTGTGTGAGTCCAGATTGGCGGTTGCCTCATCCAGGATGAGTACTCGGGGCTGGAACACCACGATTCGGGCAAATGAAATCAACTGACGCTCCCCAGCGGATAGTCCGCTTCCGCGTTCGGATAGATGTGTATCATATCCTTGAGGCAAACGTGAAATCATCGCATGTGCTCCGACAAACCGGCAGGCCTCAATTGCCTGCTCTCGCGTAATATCCTCACGAAACATCCTCACATTATCAATAATGGAACCGGAGAACAGGAAAGGTTCCTGTTGAATCAGACCCACGATCCGATGAAGCTTAGCCTGCGGCAGATGCCGGATATCAGTACCATCAATCTCGATACTGCCCTTGTCTACATCATAGAAGCGATTGAGCAGGGAGATCAGTGTGCTTTTGCCAGCGCCTGTTGTGCCTACAATACCTACCATTTCACCCGGATAGAGGTGCAGGTTCATCTGTTGGATCAAGGGCCGGTCTGCCCGATAACCAAACGACACATCGTTAAAATCAATCTGGCCCATCACATTTTGTGGTTCCAGCGAGGAGGCCATCACGGGTTTGGGATCGGCAACTTCAGGCCGTGTATTCAGAATGTTCCAGATGCGATCCATTGATACGGTCGTGGACTGGAATGTATTCCATTGCATCGTAATCTGGTTAATCGGTTGAAAGAACTGACGAATATAGCTGATAAACGCATATAATACCCCGACTTGCAGGGACTCACCCAGTACGGCGCGACCTCCAAGCCAGACCATCATGACCAGTGCCGCATTGCCAAGGATATCAAACGTTCGGTTGAAGATAACATTGGAGCGGGCTTGAGCAATGTTGGCTTTCAGGTGAAGTGCGTTCTGTTCCGAGAAACGTTTCTTCTGTTCTTCCTCTTGGTGAAAAGCCTGAATCAGAAACATACCGGACAGGTTCTCCGCCGTAAATGCGATCAGACGGGAAAGACGCGTACGGGCATTTTGATAAGCTTTTCGCAATCGACTACGGAATAATACCGCAACCACCGCAATGACAGGCAGAACGATCAGTGAGTAACTCGCCAGCACAGGATCAAGTTGGAACATAAAGACGATAATGAGCACCAGCATCATACCATCCCGAATCAGACTGAGCAGTACTTGAGTGAAAAAGCTGCTGATGGTCTCCGTATCACTGGATACGTTCGTGACCAGACTGCCGATATGAAAACGGTCAAAGAAGGACATGGACATCTTGGAGATATGCTTGAACAGGTCCTTTCTGATCCGGGATACAATGTTCTGACCCACATGCTGCAACAGATTATTCTGGATATAGGTAAAAATAAAACTGATGACAGCCAGCCCAAGAAAGATGGCTGCGAGCTGAACGAGAAAGCCCACACTGGTCTGGCCCACGGCCAGATGATCATCGATGGCGATCTTCACCAGATAGGGTTGCAGCAGATCTGCCGATATGCCAAGCAGTGAGCAGAAAAAGATACCGGCAAAAGCCCATTTATGCGGTTTGGCGTATGCCATCATTGCCTTAAACGAAGTTCGTTTACTCTGATCGGCCTCTGCATCTGGGTGAAGTTCAGCGTTAGGGTTAGACATGGTGTAATCCCTCCTCCTGCAAACGGTAGGTGGCCGCATATAACCCCTTGGCAGCCATCAACTGCGCATGTGTTCCCTGTTCAGCGACTCGCCCTTCATCCAGAACGATAATATCGTCCGCATGACGGACCGCGCTGATGCGATGAGAGATAATTAATGTAGTCTTGCCCTTGCCGATCTCACGCAGGCTACGCAGAATACCACTCTCGGTGACAGCATCAACCGCGCTCATGCTGTCATCCAGAATAAGTAACTGTGCTTGTTTGATCAGTCCTCTTGCAAGACTGGTTCGCTGACGCTGTCCACCAGACAGGGTGAGTCCACGTTCGCCAAGCAGTGTATCAAAGCGATCAGGAAAACGGACAATATTATCATAGATCATGGCTTGCCGTGCACTATGTTCCACTGTATCCAGCGATACTTCCCGGTCGCTAAATGCGATGTTATCTCGGATGGTGGTACTAAACAGGAATCCATCCTGAGGGACATAGGCGATGCGCGATCTTAGACTTTCCAGCGACAACTGCCGAATATCGGTACCATTGATGCGAATTGTTCCTTCAGGTGGTTCATATGTACGCAGCAATAGCTTAACGAGGGTACTTTTACCTGAGCCGGTCTTGCCTACAATACCGACCGTTCGCCCGGCACGGATATTGAGTTGAATGTTTTGGAGAGCAGGAGATGAACTGCCAGGATAGGAGAAGGTTAGATTCTCCATGGTGATATCTTGTACGGTTTGGAGCGCTGTGGCTTCAGGAAGTTCACGTACATCTGCTACTTCGCTGAGCAGGTCATTCACCCGCTCCAGTGATGCGCCTGAGCGCTGAACGGTATTAATAACATTGCCGATCTGTTGAAGCGGTCCCATAATAATGCGCAGATATAAGGTTAAGGCGACAAAACTTCCGAGTGTAATAGAATTCTGCATGGTCATAATACCTCCGACAAGCAGAGAAACGACCAATGAGATGGCTCCCAGCAGCGGGAGCAATGCTTGAAACAACGAAGACAGACGAACGAGTCGAAGCTGTTTACTCTTGATCTCATCGACGGTGGTTCCAAAGCGTGCACGAGCACTGTCTTCGATGGCAAACGTCTTGGTTACGCGAATGCCACCCAGCTGCTCTTCCGCCGATTCCGTCATGGTTGCAAGAGCTTCCTGCACGTCGCGAGAGCGCTTGCGAATCCGCGGACCAAAAAACACGACCAGAAATGGAATCGCCAGCAAAGGGACAACACTGATTAGAATGAGAGTCAACGGAATCCCGCTTAGCAACATCATGACAATGCAGGACAACAGCAGGAAGGTGGCATTGGTCATGAGTGTCACACCATTGGATATCGCTTCACGTACGGAAGTAACGTCATTCATGACATAACTGAGCAGCTTTCCGTTCCCCTGTTTGGAGAAATAATGTTCGCTAAGTTCGGAAAACTTACTGAATATACGCTCACGTGTCATGAATTCGAAGCGTCGACCGAGCTTCATAATCATGAATTGCCCGGTACCGAACAGCAGATTATACCCGATGGCAATAGCTAGAAGGGACAGGCTGTACCTTACGACCGTCTGCATCTGAAGAGAGTTCTGCATCAACTGATCCGTGAAGCTACCGAGTAAGCGGGGCAAGGAAGCTTGCCCGACATTGGAGGCGATGATCAGAAGAACAGCAACCAGATAAACAGGCCAGTTCGACACAACATAACCGCGGAGTAATCCTTTCTTGGACATAAGCGTTGTTCTCCTTTTGTTATAGGTGAAGTCAGTTCAGGCAGGTGGAGTCAAGAAAAGGGCCGACACCTGTTATTAGCGCGTCGTGCCCTCTTACTGTATGCGATCCAGTTCGTTGTTTATCCGTCATCCGATAGATTTCTCTATTCTTATTTTTGCGCTAATCCGATGGGATGTCAACGAAGCCAGTTAGCAAAAAGCAGGTGATCGGATTATCGACGTCGGGAAGGAGCTCTATGCAGTGTTCTCGTGTTGTATTCACCAGATGTCGAAATTACTGAAACATTTTCTAAGGATGCCCCGTCTGTAGGAATGAAGAGGTAAAAAATAGGCTTTACTAATCATATGGAGGTGCCAGGAAATGAAACATAAAAAAGGTTTGGCTGCAACACTTGCGCTCTGCGTTTCTTTGACAGCAGGAGGTGCATCGGTATTTGCTTTCACAGATGTGAAGGATGAAGGTCAGAAGTCGGTTGTGGATTCATTGAAATCAAAAGGTATTGTTAACGGAGTAACGGCGGATCTGTTCCGTCCAGATCTTGCATTGTCCGAGCCACAGGGTGTTCAACTGATTGTGAATGCATTTGGTCTGAAAAATGAATTTGCGGAAGCATCCGCTCAGAATAAAATCAGTCCGGATACGTGGTATGCCGATGCGGTGCAGGCCGCTACTCAGAATGGACTGTCCATTCCGGTTGAAGTGAACCCGCAGGGCAAGATGACACGTGAACTGTTTGTCATTTTGCTGAATGAAGGGATTAACACAACCGGGAATTATCCGGTCATCATGAAGTATAATCTTGTTAAGGACGAAAATAAAATCGGTAAGGACGCCATATCTGCAGTCCAGAACCTGCTGAACATGAACATCATTGAACTGGATAAGGACGGGAATTTCCGTCCAGATCAGTCGCTTACCCGTATGGAGGCTGCAAGCATGATCTTCAATGCACTCGAATTTGTGGATAAACACGGCAATGGCGGCTCAGCAGAGCCAACTCCAACCAATCCAGGTGAAGGCCAACAAGCGATTGTACCTGAAGTAACAACGACCAAGGTTGATGACAAAACAACCAAAGTTAAACTCAGTGCTGAAATGCCGCACCCTGGTTATGGATTGAAGATTGATGATGTGAAATTGGAGAAGGATGGACGCGCCATCGTGCTCTATTCCATTATTCAACCTGATCCAGACATGATGTATCCCATGGTTATCACCAATGTGACTGCAGAAACGGATATCCCAACAGGGTATACAGCAGAAGCTCAACCTTCTGGTAAGTAAATTATTCTTTGAGATATCAAACTTGCGCTAAGCACAACGTCAATGAACAGAATATAGCTTAACTTAAAAACCCACTCTTCATGCGTACATGGAGGGTGGGTTTTCGTTGATGGAGAGGACGACACCAATCACTAACATCCAGCATTCAACTAATGCAAGGTGAGATACGCTAACGAACTCAGCGCACCTTATTTGGACGTTTATAGTGGTTATGCAATTCTAACGAACTTGAGACGCGTTATTCCCGCAAATAAGACTGGAAACAACAGAGAAAGCATATAAAAGGCAGGAATAATGCTTCTACGATTCGTTAAAAATCCCAATCAGTGAAATAGCGTCGAATAACGTGTGCTGGGTTCGTTAGACTTTCCAGATTCACGACGCTTCTGCGAAAGGTAAATTAGTGAGAGGTTACATAGTACGAACCTGATCGAAAGGTATTGGATCTTGCGGTTTGATTATTCGTCCAGAGGTTCATAGTCAAACCAATCGTAACTTGCAGGCGTACACTCCCCCGATGGAGCATAAGCGTACATGGCGATCATCACACCTGTGAAACCACTTGCTACTTCGGTAGATAACAGATGTGTTTCCCCTGAACCCACTTCGATGGCATCGGATGAACCTTGCTGGTAGAGGAACGTGAAGTGATTACGGTCAGCCTTGATTTGTAATACAACCGGCCCCGTGTCACAGTCAAGCACCTGTTCGGTTCGCAGAGAGCCGACGGTTCGCCGCAATACGATTTTCTTCTGCCCATAGACCTGTGTTACAGCCAAATCGTAATGATATTTATCATTCATAAATAAGGTTAATCCGGCTTCCTCACCGCTCGCAAATGGCTCATAACACAGCTCGGTGGCCATATTGCATAAGAAATGGCTCAATCGACGCCCAACAAAGGCTGGATTTTGTCCATCATCGAGTGAAACCGGCTGACCCCGCAGGATGAGTTGCCCGGGATTTTCTGTGAGTGTCCAACTATTCGGAGCCGGGTTCCGTAAGAAGATCCAGTTCATGTCCAAAGTTGGTTCGTCAAAATGATCCCGTATAGCCCGAGGTGACCAAGGATGCTCAGGCAATGAAGGTCCGGTCATCTCTGGTTCAATATGTCCGTCCACACCGATTATCGGCCAACCGTCATCCGTCCAAGTGACAGGTGCAAGGAAGGTCTCGCGTCCCAGATGGTGTCGCATGGGGTAACCTGCTGGACGAAGGCCCAGACATACGGCCCACCAGCTTCCATCCTGGATCTGGACAAGGTCTGCATGACCGGTTGCGTGAATGCTGGATTTCATGCTCCGATTGGACAGAATCGGATTATGAGGACACGGATCAAATGGTCCGTATGGCTCTGTGCTCCGAGCGATGGTCTCCATATGGCCATACTCGGTTCCACCTTCGGCGATCATCAGATAATAGAGGCCGTTTATTTTATACATGTGGGGAGCTTCGGGGGCTGCTCCTCCGGTTCCAGTCCAGATCAATCGACTATCGGTTAGTCTGGCTCCGGTCGTGATGTCTATCTCAGATTGATAGATGCCCTCACCTTCAACGCCGTTACAGGCCGTTTGAAAATACACAGGTCCATCTTTATCAAAGAGAAAAGAGGGATCAATGCCACCCTGATCAACAAAAATCGGTGCAGACCATGGTCCCTCAGGTTGGATGCTACGTACATAAAAATTTCCGCCGCCGCTGACATTGGTTGTTGTCATATAGAACCAGCCACCATGGTACCGGAGTGTTGGGGCAAAAATACCGCCAGAACTGCCTGCGTTCGCTAAAGGGAGTTGCTCAGTTGTTGTGAGGACATGGCCGATCTGTCGCCAGTTCACAAGGTCTTTGCTGTGGAAGATGGGCACACCAGGGAAATATTCAAAGGTACTGGTTACCAGATAATAGTCTTCATCTACACGGCAGATACTTGGATCTGGGTAAAACCCCGGAATGACCGGATTGGTATATTTCATCATTTATGCTCCTATTCATTTCGAGAGTTTAGTATGAATCTGGACACATTGAAAATCCCTGCTACAAGGCGAATTATAACGCTTATAAGTATATGGAACCTTGATTTTTCGGTCCTGGAATAGCATGATATAGACATTCAACCCAACATGGTTTGCGGAGGGGGATGCTTTTGAGTAATGCATATTTGAGATGGTTTACCTCGGACCATCAACAATTTCCGTTTTTTATTCAGTACGGTGGACATGTTGAGGACATGGAGCTTCATAATCATATGGATTTTACGGAACTTGTGATTGTTCTGAATGGTCATGCAACCCATGTGGTGAACACCGAGGAATTTTTTATTAAAAAAGGGAACGCATTTGTGATTAATGGCGACACCCATCATGCGTATAAAGACCCTCATGATTTTAGGATCTGTAACATTATGTTCAGTCCCGAGATGCTTGCTTCGGCGGGGCCCGATCTGAGAAAATCTAACGGCTTCCAAGCGCTGTTTGTTTTGGAACCGTTTTATCGTAATATTCACTCCTTTCCGAGTAAATTGGCGTTATCCATTTCCAGTCTGGAGTATGTAGAATCACTGATATCGTTCATGATTGAGGAGTATCAGAGTAAACAGCAAGGGTATCAGACGATGTTGATCTCACGTCTTACGGAGATGGTTGTTTATTTGTCGAGGCAATATGATACGCAGGAGAAAGGGATCGAAGGTAATAATCTGATGCATCTGGCAAATGCCATTTCATTTATTGAAGATCATTATCTGGAGCCACTGTCGCTAGAGGATATTGCGGGGAAGTCGAATATCTCCATAAGGCATCTGAATCGGATTTTTCGATCCTATTATCAGATGACCCCGATCTCTTATCTGCAAAAGTTGCGTCTGGAGAAGGCATGTCATTTGTTGAAAAACGGGAATCTGTCCATCACGGAAATTTCGTATGAATGTGGATTTAACGACAGTAATTATTTCACCCGCCAGTTTAAGAAAGCCTTTGGCAAGTCTCCCAAAACATACAGGCAGACTCATTAATACATGACCGAATATAAAACACCAAAACAGGGCCTCCTCATAGGGAGGTCCTGTCTGCTGTCTCAGGGAAAAGGGGGAGTTCAATAGTTCAAGAGCCGTCCGTTGTCATGCCACTGACCGTACATTTTATTTTCCTTTGTGTGGGTTATGAACTTATCCAATCTGCTCTGGAATAATGCTGGCTGATTCTTAACACTTTGGATCGTATCGATCCGAACGTTTTGATACAGGGTAGGGAAGGCCATGAAATTTGCATAAACCTGATGGTCTTCTTTCAGCCTTTGTTCGATCACACCATCAATTATGAAAGCAGTCGGCTCCATAACAGGAAGAACCTGTCTACCCTCGTCATGCATGAAGCCCAACTTTTCAAGACGACGGACACGTTCCTTGTTCAATTCAGTCCATGAGCTACGTTTACTCCTAGGAGATAATCGCTGTGCTAATTGAGTCTCGGATATTTTCTTTTTGACTCCATCGATCCAGCCAAAGCACAGCGACTCCTCAACCACGTCCAAATACAGCAGGGTATTCGGCACGGGTTTTATGCTTATTATTACCCAGCAAGATTTCTCAACTTTTCCATGTGTCTGCAACCAATTTCTCAATTCATCCCTCGACGTCATGGGGATACAATTTACATTTTCCATCCGATTGTCAACTATACTTGAGCCGGTTCCTGATACCAAAAGAGTGAATAGTCATTCATGATGGAGGCATACCCCAATTGACGCAGCATGGTAGAAACATTGCCTCGATGATAGGTTCCGTGGTTAACCACATGGATGACGATATCCGATAAGCTGGTTTCACGAACTCCTGCAAATGGATTATTGAGTAGAATGGTTTGCTCCAGATCAGCTTGGTCTCGTAACCACTCACTGTATTGTGCCGACAGGTCGGTAAAACATTGGAAGTACTCATCCACAGAACCGTGAATTTCACTATTGAGTGGTATGCATGCTTGCAGTGCCTCGGGCATCCCGGTGCCAGTTAACACCAGATACCACATCTTATCCACTGTATAGATATGGCTGAGTGCGTGAGCAATAGTTGGATATGAACTGTTCACTTCCTGACTCAGTACAGAAGAGGGCAGTTCCTTGATTCTGCCCAGGATGGTTTGGTTGGCCCATGCGTGGTAGTTATACATTTGTTCCGGATGATTCATTGATGATCGTCTCCTTTAATTTGGCGATGGATTAGATGAACTTACTGAGATGATTATAAAAAAAGAAGTATGACAACAGCGTGTCATACTTCTTCATAGAGCTTAAGTGCGTTACGAAGTTGTTCTTTCAGAATGTCTCTTAATTCAATCGGTTCAAGTACCTCGGCGCCACTGCCTAAACTAAGTAGAAACGACCATAACCACTTGGCTTGTAACGGTTGATGAACCGAGATACGCATTGTCATACTTCCATCCTCGTGAAATTGCTTATCTGCCTGTTGAAAATGATCCATGGCTTCCGCGAGCGCTTCCGGGTTCACCCGAAATACCACATCACTTACCTGATCTTGCCATGACGGATCTGACCCAACCGTCTCTTGGGGAAGCTCAAGGTGGGGTTGGAAGTGTTCCGATGTCAGTTGCACGTTCATCATCCGGGACAGTCGGAACTCGCGATAATCCTGCCGTGTCTGGCAAAATCCATATACATACCAATTACGATATTTAAAATGGAGTCTTACCGGTTCCAGATGGCGGGGTGTATGTTCATTCTTTGTATTGATGTAGTCAAAACGGACAACCTGATGATCCGTAATACCTTTACGCAGATGAGGAAGGGCATCAGGTTCTGTTCGGCGAGTCTCCAGATCCACCGATAGTCTTGAGGTTTGATGCTCCGGTCCAATCGTTTGCAGACGTTCAATCGTGCCTTGTGCACGTGCATCTTCGAATACTGTGGATAGACTGCTCAGAACCGTGATCAGGGAATCCACATCATAAGAACCGAGCAAGCTTTTATCCATCTTGTATCCGTCCATCATGCCGTAGCCGCCTTTGAGTCCCTGATGGGAGACGACCGGGAAGCCGGCGGCACAGATTACATCAATATCCCGATAGATCGTTCTTGGGGACACCTGAAACTCTTCCGCCAAGGTGGAAGCAGACAATACTTCGTGGTTCAGCAGTTTGTATATGATTGAGATTAATCGCTCCAATTTCAAAAGGTATCCCCGCCCGTTATTCCATTTTGTCATTACAGGCCATTATTATATCACGCCGGGTAAACAACATGGAGGATTACAGAGGGGCTATAGGAGTCATATCATCCAGTATGTTTTGTTCCAACATGATTGGACAAGTTCTTAGGCGAGAGGAAACAAAAAAAAGAGTGCTGGATAGCACCCTTTCGAAGACACATGATTGTTGTTGTGTTGAACAGTTACGTTAGCAGATCGATCGAACTTCATATCGAGTGAATAGACAGAGCCAGCTCTACTCTTCTTGCACGTTATAGAGAACCCGAGCGAGCAGATTCTGTCCATAGTTTCCGAAGTTTTTACCAAAGATCGTTAAGCCCCGTTTGTTCAAAGGTGCGTCCGTAACCGCAATGCGGAAGTGAATATCGCTTTTGTAATCCAGCCCAATCTGGTCCAACGTCACATCCGAGATGCGGCATCCGTCGATATAGCTGCCTTCCTGTGTAATCCGGATCAGCTTCAGCATGCCGTACTGGTTCAAGTGGGGAGGCCACCATTCCGGATTAAAGGTACCGCGTGTATTGCCAAAATCCCCCGGACTTGTCCAGCAGCCAATCTCAATCCCATTGACATAGAAGTAAATATCCGAAGGGTAATTGTCACAAAAGCCAGGGGCCTCCGATCCCAGTTCCATCGACAACTGAATTTCGCTAAAGGACTGATTAGGTTTGAGATAGTTTGGAATCCGATACTCGAGATAACCCTCGGCCAGCCAGATCATCTCCGCATCAATTCGCAGTGGATCAGCAAAGTACCGCGGATCATCGAACTCTCCAACAATGCTGTCCCGGGTAGCGAGACCACATGTAGGTGCAGCCTGATAATCGCTGTAATGACCGACCTGAATTTCCACCTCATAACGATTGTTAATCTCTTGTGAACGCAGATCAACCATCAATTTTTCCTCATTGAGATAACATATCTTCTGAATTCCATGTTTGCCAACGGCGGTGTTGATCTCGATCAATCCGCTCTCTTCAAGCTTCTTGATATGCATTGTGATAGCGCCATTGCTCAGTCCAAGCTTGGTTGCAAGATCATTGAGATTAAGACTTTGGTTCTTGGCCAGCAGCTCGATGATCTGAATCCGGATTTCCGAACTGAGCGCTTTGAAGATATTCACACCCGACATCAGATCTTTAATATAAATCATAGGTGGATTTCCTTTCCCCGTTCTGAACAAAGTCTTCGACACAGACATTTGCACATTTATATGTTTTATTTCAGATAATTATAAATCATTCCCTCATGGAAGGGAAGGGTGGAGAAATAGAAGCCAAAACCCTTGTATATAGCGCAAATACGAAAATATAACCTATATTTTGTCCACTATTCCGGTTAAAATAAGTGTTAATCAGTTCACATATATTTGAAATATACCATTGAAATGTCATGTAACCGCTTTTATAATCCTATTATACCTAAATTGATTCAATACTTCATGAACCTAATTAACCATTTGAACAGGAAAGGTGGAGTTTGGTTTGGAAAAGTTAAGCAATGTGAAGAGGTTTAAGTGGAAACGGTTGGCGTTACCGGCATTACTTGTGATGGTATTACTGCTGGCAGGTCAGTCAAAAGCTTTGGCGGCATTCTGGAATCTGACCGGAGATACGGCTGTTCATGATCCGTCGATTATCAAAGAGGGCAGTTCCTGGTACACCTTTTCAACCGGCCCGGGCATTCAAGTATTGAAATCCGATAATGGTTCGTCCTGGTATCGTGTTCCACAAATCTTCTTAAGTAAGCCATCCTGGTGGGCTTCTGCCGTTCCGGGACAAAGCGGATTGGATGTATGGGCACCGGATGTAGAGCAGTATAACGGAAAAGTATGGCTCTATTATTCGATCTCCACCTTTGGCTCCAATCGGTCTGCGATTGGTCTTGCTTCTGCGAACAGCATTGGGGCAGGGCAATGGAAGGATGAAGGATTGGTGCTTCAAACCACGACCGCCAATAATTATAATGCCATTGATCCAAATCTGGTCATTGATGCTTCAGGCAATCCGTGGCTGGCCTTTGGTTCTTTCTGGAGTGGCCTGAAGATTGTCAAGCTGGACAAAAACACGATGAAACCGACGGGAAGTATAACTTCCATTGCTGCGCGCCCGAATAACGGAGGTGCTATTGAAGGACCAAGTATTGTATATCGTGGAGGCTACTATTACCTGTTTGCTTCCATTGATTCTTGCTGCCAAGGTGTGAACAGTACCTACAAAATGGTCTATGGACGTTCGACCAGTATAACAGGCCCTTATGTGGACAAAAACGGAGTTAATATGCTGAATGGTGGCGGAACGATATTGGATACAGGCAATGTAAAATGGAAAGGTCCAGGTGGTCAGGACGTGTACAACGGCAATGTCATCGCAAGACATGCCTATGATGCAGAGGATAATGGCAATCCGAAATTGCTGATTAATGACTTGCTTTGGGACTCGAGTGGCTGGCCGAAATACTGATTTATTTTATATAAATATAAAATGTTTTATAAAAGTGTTGACTAAAGTGATCTGGATTTGATAAATTTAACAACAGAAATCTTATTTCATCCAATTGAATACGGTTACAAGTCCAGATCAGGAGGGGTTCAGATGGTAAAGAAAAAGAATTGGGTCACATTTATGCTTCTTATGCTGGTAAGTGCGCTGGTACTCGCAGGTTGCGGAGGAAGCAGCGGTGCAAGTGGGGACAAGGAGTTAACGTTTATGTTCCGCGGCGGTACTGATGAGCAGAAAGCATACCAAGCGGTGGTCAAGAAATTCGAAGAAGATCATCCGGGTGTGAAAGTCAAAATTATCGTAACGGCTGCGGATCAATATGCAACCAAGCTAAGAGCGGCAATTACAGGCAACAGCTTGCCTGACGTATTTTATATCAATCCGGGTGACGTGAAAGCGTATGTGAACAGCAATGTGCTGATGAACCTCACTTCGTATATTGAAAACAATCCGGATGTTGATCTCGATAATATCTGGAAATACGGCGTGGACCTGTATCGTTATGACGGCCAAATGGCAGGTCAAGGTGATATCTACGGTATGCCGAAGGATCTGGGGCCATTTGCACTGGGCTACAACAAAACGTTGTTTGAAAAAGAGGGCATCCCACTCCCTGACAAGGATAAACCATACACATGGGAAGAGTTCATCAAGGTGAACCAGCAAGCGACCAAGGATACCAATGGAGATGGTAAACCGGATGTATACGGTACTGGATTCAACGTACAGTGGGCACTGCAATCCTTTGTATGGAGCAACGGTGGGGATTGGTTGGATGAGACCAAAACAAAAGTAACGATTGATGATCCGAAATTCGCTGAAGCACTGCAATTCTTCGCGGATATGCAGAACGTATACAAAATTACACCTTCCATTGAGGAAGCGCAAACATTGGATACGTATCAACGCTGGATGAAAGGTGAAATGGCTTTCTTCCCTGTAGGCCCATGGGATATGAGTACATTTGAGAAATTACCTTTCGATTATGATTTGCTGCCTTTCCCTGCGGGGTCGACTGGCAAATCGGCAACGTGGATTGGATCTCTGGGAATCGGAGTATCCGCGAAAACGAAACATCCAGAAGAAGCAGCAGCATTGGTGAACTACCTTACGGCTTCGAAGGAAGGCATGCAGCAACTGGTAGATGCCAAGGTACAAATTCCGAACTTGCTTGATATGGCAGACGAGTGGGCCAAAGATACATCCACGAAACCAGCCAACAAACAGGAATTCATTGATATTGTTGAAGATTACGGCCGGGCTCTGCCAGGTAACTACACGTACAATGCGGAATGGTATGACCTGTTCTTCACGGACATCCAGCCGGTATTGGATGGCAAGATTACAGCCGCAGACTATGTGAAGCAGCAACAACCGAAAATGCAAAAACTGCTCGACAAAGCGGTTGAACAAGAAAAGAAATCTCAGAAATAGTAGATAGGAAAGGGTGATGCCGGCAGCCTGCAATCATGCTGCTGGCATCATTCGTATTGGAACTTATTGGATTCCATACGGGCATGTGGCATTCGTTGATCGACAAGGTTCAATCGAAGAATGCCACATGCTGATACTAGAAACAGGGGTGAACGCCGTGATTACGAAATCGAGTTTGTATCGCAAAGAGATGCTGTACGGATATCTGTTTATTTTACCTCCGATTCTTGGATTGCTGATCTTTGTCATGTTCCCGTTCCTCTACTCCCTTTATGGTTCCTTTACGGATTGGGACGGACTGGGACAGATGAACTTTATCGGTTTGGCCAACTTCAAGGATTTGCTCACGGATGACCTCTTCTACAAAGCGATGTTTAATACATTCTTCCTGATGCTTGGTATTCCGATTGGATTGTTGCTCGCATTGTTGCTGGCAATGGGTCTGAATCGTAAAATTCCCGGCACAACGACATTCCGTGTGATCTATTACATTCCAGTTATTTCTTCCCTCGCTGCGGTGTCCATCATGTGGAACTGGGCGTATAACGGAGATTACGGTCTGGTGAACCAGTTCCTTGATCTGTTTGGGATTAAAGGGCCTAACTGGCTCGCGAACAAAGACACGGTCAAACCGGCTCTGATTATTATGACGGTGTGGAAGGGTCTGGGATACACAATGTTATTGTACTTGGCGGCACTGCAAAGTGTATCACGTACATACTACGAAGCGGCTGAGCTGGATGGAGCGAACGGGTTCCAAATCTTCCGCAATATCACCTGGCCTATGGTGAAGCCGGTTACCTTTTTCCTCATTGTTACAAATATCATTGGCGGTTCCCAAATCTTCACCGAGATGAACATTATGACACCTACGGGTGGTCCTGAATATTCTTCGGCATCGATCGTTTTCTACATCTGGCAGAAAGCCTTCAGTAACTTGCAGATGGGTTATGCCTCAGCGATGGCCATGATTCTTGGTATTTTCATTTTTGTCATTACCCTGGTGCAATTCAAAATGAACGAAAAATCAGCCTATGATGGGGATTGATTGTCAAGGAAAGGAGTGAACCGGAGATGTCTTACAGTCAAAAGAGGAAATTAACAAACTCGATCATCTTTATCGTACTCGCGATTGGGGCGATTGCGATGATTGCACCACTGATCTGGATGTTGTCCACGTCATTGAAGGAGAAGCAGGATGTGTTCGCGCTTCCGCCTGTATGGATACCTGAAGTGTTCCAATTTGGTAAGTATAAAGAAATCTGGGAAGCCGGTCCCCTACTCAGCGGGATCAAAAACAGCCTCATCGTTGCGGTGAGTGTAACGGTGGTGGGTACGTTTACGTCCAGTATCGCTGCCTTTGCTTTTGCCAAGTTAAGATTCCCGCACAAAAACAAACTGTTTCTCGCGTTGCTGGCATCCATGATGATTCCTTATCCAACAGTCATGATCCCGCAATTCATCATGTTTGCAAAGCTGGGCTGGGTGGATACGCTGTTGCCACTGATCGTTCCTGGCCTGTTCGGTAACGTAATCATGATCTTCTTCCTGCGCCAATACCTGCTTAGTGTACCTGATGCGATTATTGAGGCGGCCAAGATTGATGGTAGTTCCTACTTTCGGTTGTACTCCAGTATTACGTTCCCGCTTATCAAACCAGCGATTGCTGCACAGCTGATTCTCTGGTTCATGGGCATCTGGAACGACTATCTGGCACCGATTATTTATCTGAATTCACCGGAGAAGCAGACGTTACAGCTCGTTATAGCGAACTTTAATGCTACGTATGCGATTCAAACCGATTACCCGCTTATTATGGCGGCGTCGATTGTGGCTCTGTTACCTGTATTAATCATCTTCCTGATCTTCCAGAAACAGATTATTGAGTCGGTTGCGATTTCGGGAGTGAAGGGATGAACCAGCGGAAGAAATTCCGACGGTGGTCGAATTCAGGAAAAGGAGTGGTTGCTTCCATGTTGTTATTGTTGGTTGTTGGAGCTACTGGTTGTTCTGGAGCAGGAGAAACGGTGTCCCGTCCCGTCTTTCCTGAAGCTCCTCAAGATACTCAGTTGTATGACACTTCCATTTTGGACGATGAATCACGCTGGACGGTGAACAATGCGCATGATCCGGCCATTATCAAAACAGACCAGGGATACTACGTCTATTCCACAGACGTTCGTGTAGCAGGAGAAGCGAAACCCGGCGTCATGGTACGTAAATCAGATGATCTGATCCACTGGAAGTGGGTAGGTCAGGCTCTGCCGGGCATTCCGCAAGAAGCGCTGGATTGGACAGGTGCAGTCAATCTGTGGGCACCGGATGTGATTCAGGCTGGTGATACCTATCGGATGTATTATTCGGCTTCTTCTTTTGGCAGTACCCAGTCGGCTATTGGTCTTCAGACATCCTCATCTCCCGAAGGTCCATGGACTGATGAAGGACTGGTTGTGAAAACTTCTGCGAATGAACAGGACAAATTAAATGCCATTGATGCTAATCCCATCGTAGATGCTGAGGGCAATTCGTGGATGGTATATGGTTCATTCTTTGACGGCATCTATATTGCGCCACTTGATCCGGACACGGGGAAATTCAAGGAAGAGGGTTATGGTACCCGTATTGCCGCTCGTGATCGTGCTACCGAAGAGGGCGCAGTGGAAGGTCCATACATTGTGTATAACCCGGAATTCAAAAAGTATTATCTGTTCGTCTCGTATGATTCCTTGTTCGAAGATTATAACGTGCGGGTTGCGCGTGCTGATTCAATCACAGGACCGTACACGGACATAAACGGCAATAACATGCTGGATACAGAGTACCTGCCGCAATATGAGATCGGCACCAAAATTCTCGGCGGTTATCGCTTCACGGAAGGTGAGGGCTGGGTTGCGCCTGGACATAACTCCGTTCTGAAGGACGGAGACGATTATTACATCGTGCATCATGCACGGGGCGAGACGGATAAAAACTGGCCATATCTGCATGTACGCAAAATGTTATGGACCAAGGACGGCTGGCCTGTCGTTTCACCTGAACGTTATGCAGGTGAGACTGCACAGGACATTCCGAAGTCCATGATTGCGGGGGAGTGGGAAGGTATGGCGCTTGATCCGTCCGTGGACGGGCAGATTCAAGCCGTGCCTTATACCCTAACAAGCAACGGTAAAATTAAAAGCGAAAAAGGTTCAGGAACCTGGACCTTTGATGACAAACGAACACTGACGTTGAAGTGGAAAGAAAGCCCATGGGGCGGAGCCTCCATAGAAGAGCTGAAGCTGCTCCCGTCCTGGGACTGGGAGCGAAGCCAGCCCACGCTTGTGGTGACAGGCCTCGATGACCACGGTGTGGCGGTCTGGGGCAAGCAGATCAGCGCAGCGGAGGAGTAAGGGGCGAGCAGCGAGCGCTGTAAGAGCGGGCAGGTGCGCAAGCAGTGAGGGGGAGGGAGGAGCCGCAGGAGCGAGTTTGGCATCCGATTTCAACCGCAAGAGCGGTGGGCAAAAGAAATCGGAGGACAAGAGAGCACCAAGGCCCTACCACCCCCGAACGTCCGCTGTGCATGACAAAGTTGGCATGTTAAGGTGCGCTAACGCCAAGGTGTTGCAGCTTTTAGACACTCAAGATTCATCTGTGCTGGACTATGTCTGAGGCCAATCGTTTACTGAATATGGGGAGAGTTGACCCTGCGAAGTGGTCAACCCCATAAGACCGAGCCACCAAAAAGGCTCGAAGTGAGGTTGTAACCCAGCGAGCGCGGTAAGAGCGAGCTACCGCTCTGAGGGTGCACAAGCAGTGAGGGGGAGGAAGGAGCCGCAGGAGCGAGTTTGGCATCCGATTTCAACCGCCAAGAGCGGTGGAAAGAGAAATCGGATGCCAAGAGAGCACCAAGGCCCTGCCACCCCCGAACGTCCGCTGTGCACCACCCCAAAAGGGTTTTCGCTTTTTCGCAATTGGGTTACATCCCCAAACTTCGAGCCAAACAACATTTGAAAGGGGAGCATTCCCATGACTGATTCCATTACATTTACTAATCCCATTCTGGAGCAGCGCGCTGATCCGTGGGTGTACCGTCATACAGACGGTTACTATTATTTCTCCGCTTCCGTGCCAGCTTTTGACCGGATTGAGATCCGGCGAGCAGAGACTTTGGAAGAGTTAAGAGATGCTGAACCGGTAACGGCTTGGACGAAGCGTGACACAGGGCCCATGAGTGCCAACATCTGGGCACCGGAGATTCATTTTATTGATGGCAAATGGTACATACATTATGCTGCGGCTCACACCAGTGAGACCAACGAAGGTCTGTTCGATCACCGTATGTATGTCCTGGAGAACGATTCCGCGAATCCACTCGAAGGAGAGTGGGTAGAAAAGGGACAGATACACACACGGTGGGAATCATTCGCGCTGGATGCAACAACCTTTGAACATAAGGGGATTCGCTATCTGGTCTGGGCGCAGAAAGATCCTGATATTGTGGGGAACTCGAACCTGTACATTGCCGAAATGGAAAACCCATGGACGCTGCGCGGCGAACAGGTCATGATCTCTACGCCTGAGTACGATTGGGAAATCATCGGCTTTAAGGTGAATGAAGGCCCAGCCGTGATGCATCGGAATGGGCGCTTGTTTATCGGCTACTCGGCAAGCGCGACTGATTACAATTATTGTATGGGTCTACTCACCGCAGATGAAAATGCCGACTTGCTTGATCCGGCCAGCTGGGTGAAATCACCCGAGCCGGTATTCCAGACTTGTGAAGCGAACGGCCAATACGGTCCTGGCCATAACAGCTTTACGGTGTCGCCGGATGGCAAGACCGATATTCTGATTTATCATGCGCGTAATTACAAAGACATTGAGGGTGATCCCTTGTATGATCCGAACCGTCACGCCCGTGCTCAGGTGATTCGTTGGCGTGAAGATGGCACACCTGACTTCGGTGTTCCGGTTCCAGATGGAAAAGCAGTAGCAGAAGCAAAATAAGAGGTCGTGTAACCTTTCATACGAGAGCCCTTAGTTAGCGAGTGATGCTGATTAGGGGCTCTTCTGTATGTAAACGATAAGATAGAGTGGTCTGAACATATGTGTCCTGGACACAAAACAAAGCAACCACAACGATGATTTCTGCGTATGAGAAAGATACAGATTACGATGCAGAACCTATTAGGAGGATCACATATGGATTCACGCGAGACGTTGGACAAGGAACTTGAACAGATTTTAAAATGGGAGAAACAACAGAAAGACTTGTTTATTTGGGATAAAATCGGGCGTTTGCCCTTTGCGATGTTGGATAAAGTGATGCCTAAAGCTCTGAAACAGAAGATCGGAGATTCCCTGAACGACGTGGGTCAGTATGTGCAGAATGGGGGCAAGTTCCTCGTACAAAAGAAAAAAGTAGCCAAGCTGCTGCAAGAGGAAGCTGAGAGGTCCGGTTATTCCATGATGGACACGACCTATCGTCTGGAGCAGGATGCTGAAGCGGAGGGGACAGCGAAGATTCATAGTGTAGAGAATCTGCCACTTCAGGTGCTGGACCAGGTGGCTGATAACATCACCGAGAGTCGAACCAAGTTTGCCGCGGCTCAGGGAGCAGCTACAGGTTTTGGAGGCATTGTAACCATTGCGGCAGATATTCCGATGGTGATGGGGCTTTCCTTGAAGGTACTGCAAGAGATGGCTCTATGTTACGGTTATGATCCAGATGAGCCGCTGGAGCGCATCTTTATTGTCAAATGTCTGCAATTCTCTTCCGCTGATATTGTAGGCAAGAAAGCGATCATTGAAGAACTGGCCGTTTACGACGATCCGGACAAGCCAATTGAAGTGGTATCGCAGATGCAGGGGTGGCGGGAAGTGTTTAACTCCTACAGTGAATCTTTTGGCTGGAAGAAGCTGTTCCAACTCGTGCCGATTGCAGGCATGGTGTTTGGTTCGGTGAGCAACAAAAATACAATTCGAGATGTAGCTGAAGCAGGCAAAATGCTGTACAAAAAACGGCTGATCCTTCAGCGTTTGAAGTAATATTACAGAAGAAGTTATATTATAGAAGAATATTTATATTGAAAGAGTTGAATTTGATATGTTAAACAGACAGGGTTTCTATGATCTTTTAGATCGAAATAATATCGTTTACGAAAGTATTGAACATCCCGCAGTATACACGATGGAGGAAATATTCTCTTATCAGATTCCGCATACAGAACATATCGTTAAAAATCTGTTTCTGCGTGATGATAAGAAGCGCAACTATTATCTGGTGACGATTGCTGGGACGAAGTCCGTTGATTTGAGAAGTTTAAGCGAAAAGATACCTAGCCGCAAATTAAGTTTTGCCAGTGAAAAGGATTTGTTGGAATTCCTCGGATTGGAAAAAGGGCACGTCAACCCTATGGGGGTTCTCAATAATATTCAGAAAAACGTGACCGTAGTTTTTGACAAGGATTTAGTTGGTCAGAAAATTGGAATTCATCCCATGGAAAATACGGCGACGGTATTCCTTGAATTTGAAGATGTGAAGGAACTAATTACAGCTCAAGGTAGCAACGTTGTCATGTGTGACGTGGAATAAACGGTTGAAGCTAAATCGAGAACAACAAATATAAAAAAGGGTTCCTGCCAGTCTGTGAATACAGAGTTGGCAAGAACCCTTTTGTTATGGTTCAAACATTTTATTTAGACTGCAAATGTAGGTGACTAAAGTGAAATCTAACGAACTCAGCAGACACTACTGGGCGATATTTCACTAATCCCGATTTCTAAAGAATCTCAGACACGTTATTTCTGCATCTCACACGCACATTCCAACGTTTACGGCCTTTTTCTCGGGAATAGCGTTGCTCAGATTCTTTAGATTGCGAAACCGGCAGTATTCGTTCAAATAAGTGCTGTCAGGTTCGTTAGCGCAAGATAACGTCTTATAAGGCGATGCTGCCACGTAAGGAATGGATCTAATATAGAATAAAAAGTGGACATCTGTTGATGTATTCTTTATTCCTCACTACCATTTTCCTTCGCCCAGATATTGAGTAATTTATCGGATGGAAGCAGGAATGTGAAAATCCCGAGCAGGGGTAGGAAGCTGCACATCTGCATTACCGGTGATACGCCGAAGACGTCAATCCAGTTCCCCAGCACGAGTGCGCCCAGGCCTCCCATACCAAATGCCAGACCAGTAATTAGACCAGAAACCGTTCCGATTTTGCCTGGAATCAGCATTTGCGCGTATACAACAGTAACCGAGAAGCTGGATAACATGATAAAACCAATAATGGTTAGCAGTACGCCTGTCCAGAACAGATTCGCATAGGGCAGCAACAGAGCCAGTGGAGCAGCTCCAGCCATGGACAGGAAGATCAGGTTACGTTTGCCGAATCGGTCCGCCAAGGGGCCTCCGAAGAACGTACCAAGTGCTCCAGCAGCCAGGAACAGGAAGATATAGATCTGCGCGTCTTCTGTGGACAATCCAAAGGTATCTTTCAGATTAAACGCATAGAAGCTGCCAATGGAAGCGATATACCAGGAACGAACAAAGACAAGCAAGATCAATAGCGTAATGGCGGCAGTAATCTTTTTACGTAAAGCAGGATTGGGTGCACGACGGGCAGCAGCCTGTCTACGCAGGTATCCTCCCGATTGCAGCATACGTCCATACCAACGGGCAATGTAGATCTGAACTGCAATTCCCATGGCAGCAATGCCTGTAAATCCAATGGCACCGAACAGTCCAAACGGGATAAAGATCCAGCGTGTAAGCAATGGGGCAAGGGATTGCCCAGCGTTACCACCAACCTGGAAGATGGACTGTGCCAGTCCACGGCGTTGACCAGCAGCCATATGGGATACCCGTGAACCTTCCGGATGGAAAGCGGCGGAACCTAGACCGACAAAGATAACGGAGATCAGGACAGCCATATAACTGTCAGCGAAAGCCAACAGCAACATGCCGGTAAATGTAAAACCCATGCCAATGGGCAGGATAGATGGTGTCGGTTTTTTATCAGCAAACCAGCCTACGACAGGCTGCATAATGGATGCGGTAAAGTTAATAGCAAATGAGATCCATCCGATCTGAGTATACGTGAGATGCATGGAATCTTTCAAAATCGGAAAAATGGCTGGAATAACCGACTGGATCGAATCATTGAAGAGATGAACCAAACTAATGGCAATGAGTATCCGGTAAACGGTGCTTTGGGCATCCGATCCGGGTGGGGCTTTCGAACGCGCTGCGGCGTCCTTGGTTAAAGTGGATTGAGTAGACATGTACAATTCTCCTTTGGTCGCGGTCACGAGGGATCAGCGCCTGATGTTGTAATATATGCGTGTAAGCATATTGTTACATAATAGGATAGATTGATTGGACCGACAAGGGGAACATGAGAAAACGTACATTTACAAAAAAAACGTATTACTTTAGCGTATACTGTAAGAAGACCTATATTTATGTGTAAGAAGGATAGAGGAGGGATGGATATGAAATCCTTATCACCTTATGAATCCGCCAAACGTGAGTTGGTGATGACTATTTTGTATATGGTTGTAATAACGTTTCAGGCTGTCTATGTTGCACCAAAATCTCTATCTGCTGCCATCGTCATATTTATCATTTTTCAATCGATTGGTGTGCTGATGTTGAGACATTACGTCAAAAAAGTCAGAGAACTAAAGGAAGATCAGTCTACTTGAATGCGCTGCGATCCAATTGCGTTGAGACACTTAGTCTCATACAGGTGTATACTAACCAAAGAAAAAGCCGGATCTCTTCAGGTTTTGAAGAGTTCGGCTTTTTTGTGTCCTATAATTTGATTTTATTTATAGCAGAGTTTATTTACCCGCCAGTTTAACGATTATCAATCGTTTCCGGATACATATCATGATTCATCATACGATGGTCGGCCATCTGCTCGTACTTTGTTCCAGGCTTACCATAGTTCGTATACGGGTCAATGGAGATGCCGCCGCGCGGTGTGAATTTGCCCCATACTTCGATGTAGCGGGGGTCCATCAGCTTGATCAGGTCGTTCATGATGATGTTCACGCAGTCCTCGTGGAAATCACCATGGTTACGGAAGCTGAACAGGTACAGCTTGAGTGATTTACTCTCGACCATTTTCACATCGGGAATGTAGCTGATATAGATCGTTGCAAAGTCCGGCTGACCCGTAATCGGGCACAGACTGGTGAACTCCGGGCAGTTGAATTTCACAAAATAATCGCGGTACGGATGTTTGTTATCAAAGTTCTCCAAGATTCCCGGATCATATTCAAACGTATAGTTAACGTTCTGGTTGCCCAGCAACGTCACATCTTGCATCTCATCAGGTTGTCTCATCGGTTATTAAACGCTCCTTGTTTCCGTCAAAGCCCGAAGCCTCGCGGTATATATAAATAGGCAATTTTGCCTGTATAATTCTCTTCATTGTCTGAGGACATTTCGTCCTCATCCTACATTAGCCGCCCATTCCACCTATCCTGCCCATCACACGCCGCGTTTGTTGCCCCATACCAACGTATGAAGCTGTGGAAGCACACGAACGTTGTTCAGGTCATCGGAGGCACTGACTTGGTCAATCAGCCACTCATAACGAGCAAGCAGTGAGGACACCAGATCTGGCGTTTCAGCGGAATTCACATCCGGGTTCCCGGTTTGTAAAAATAAATCCGTGCCCGGATACCGTGCATGCACACGGCGGGCATAGTCCAGGTCTGTCTCATCGAAGATCACGATCTTCAGACTGTGACTTCGTTCTACCGGGCCAGCGGCCAGCCGTTTGATCAGATCATCCAGCACGGCCCAATCGGTGTCCATGCCGGAGCTCGGTGGCTTGGGCGAGACGGTGACTTCGTCAATGTTCGCCAGCCAAGGCTGCCAGCGGGAGCCCTGTGTCTCCACCGCAGTGCGGATGCCGTTCTCCCGCAGCAGGGCAACCAACCCGCCCAGCGAAGCGAGCAGGGCGGGATTACCGCCAGAGATAGTAACATGGGAGAAACGGGTGCCGCCAACGCGGCGCAATTCTTCCCATACATCCTCTGGCGTAATCATACGAATCAGGTCCTTGCCACTGCCGTCCCAGGTAAAGGCCGAGTCGCACCAGGAGCAGCGATAATCGCAGCCGGCGGTACGAACAAACATCGTTTTTTGTCCGATGACCATGCCTTCGCCTTGAACCGTCGGACCAAAAATCTCCATCACGGGAATACGAGCCTCTTTACGAGATCCCTTCTCATTCACCTGCTGTGTCACACTACTCATCGATCATCCACTCCCGTCTCGCTTCCGCGTAACTGGTGGGTGTCTCGAAGAGTCGGACAAACTCTGTCCGCCCACCATCGGTCAGCCCCGCATAGGGTTCCGTCTGGAGCGCATGTTCCATCTGTTCGAACAGCCAAACGACCATATTCTCGGCTGTTGTATTCATTAAAGGAAGTGTCTCGTTAAGGTACTGATGATCCAGATATCCCTCAATTTGAGTTTTCCATATATCTTTGATATGTCCAAAATCAACTGTCAGCCCGGTTTCACCCGGATAACCGCTGATGCCAAAAATAACTTTATACGTATGACCGTGCAGGTTCTTGCACTTGCCTTCATAACAATGCAGGTGATGTGCTGCGTCAAAGGTGAATTCTTTGCTTACAAGCACACGTTTGCGGTGGTAGCGCAGCTGGGTGGGCAGAATATCTTCTCCGATGCGTTGCAGATGCTCTACAATACGGAATGTTCCAGGCTCTCTCATCGTACATCCACTCCCGCCGATTCAGCAGCAGTACGTTGCTGTACATAGCGATCCAGTCCGGCTTTGCGCAGTTTGCAAGCGGGGCAATCTCCGCATCCATCGCCGATCACGCCGTTATAACAGGTCAGAGTACGCTCACGGACATAATCAAAAGCACCAAGGTCATCGGCCATCTTCCACGTTTGGGCTTTGTCCAGCCACATGAGCGGGGTATGAATGACAAATGGATAGTCCATGGACAGGTTAAGCGTCACATTCATCGACTTCACAAATGAATCCCGGCAATCCGGGTATCCGCTGAAATCCGTCTCGCATACACCTGTAACCAGGTGACGTGCTCCTTTTTGCTTGGCCATAATGGCTGCAAAACTGAGGAACAGTAGATTCCGTCCATCCACAAATGTACTCGGCAGTTCGCCTTCTTCATGCGTAATCTCGACATCCGTGCGAGTGAGCGCATTGGGGGCAAGCTGATTTAACAGACTCATATCCAGTACCGTTTGCTGTACGCCCAGATCACGTGCGATCTCTGTTGCACATTGAATCTCTAACTTGTGGCGCTGACCATAATCAAACGTGACGACCTCTACTTCGGCAAACTGTTGTTTGGCCCAGAACAGACACGTGGTACTATCCTGACCGCCGCTGAATACAACGACTGCTTTTTCTTCGTTCAACATAAAAAAACCTCTCTATCTTCTTGAGATCAAACCATGCACATAGGCATAGAGTGTCGGAAGAACAGAGAAGTTCATGAACTGGCATCCATCAAAAAACACACCTTCTCGATAACCGCTTCAAAAAAGCAGGCAAGAGTAAGTGTCCTTAGTTTTTTACGTACATGATTGCATGGTGACCGCAACGTGTACGCAAGACTTATACTGACCATCACATGGTCAAGTCTTATAGAGGGAGTTCGCGAACCTCTCCCATGCCACAGGCATGGATTTTCTTCTTCAATTGTCTGAACCATTATAACATGAAACGGTGTGGTGACCACCCCACTGGAGCATAGTGGCAGCTAATTGGTCGGCTCCATCAACTAACAGCTTATTTGATCAGTTTATTTGATCAATACATTGCCGAAAGGGATCACTTCTTTCAGAATTCGTTTGAACAGTCCCTCATCGTTAAGATCCTGTTCCAAGCGGTGATTCTCACGTCCCGCCTGAAAGAGTACAGATCCATGTCCTGTCATCTTCCAATGATAATTCATATGCTGACTGGCAAGGTTGTTACCATATACGGTGAGTTCCAGATGTGCATTTTCGGGATAGGCAATAATGCTACCAGCATCCACATAGAGCGGCGCTGTTGGGTGAAGTTCCTGTTGGCAGACCTGACCTTGAGTGAGCAATCCGATTTTGCCTTTGCCGGAAAATTTCATTTTCACTGCATCACGGGTGATCAGCATGTTTTTGATTTTCTGAATTTTGGTATGCATGGTTACACCATCAGAGTAGAAGAACAGGTGGCGGAAGTCATAGAGCAGATCACTGTCCTCCGTTAGCTCCACTTCCTTCATCGTGAATCCGGGAGGCAGGGCAGCCACAAATTGGCAAGGTCCGGTGATTTCGGATTTAATCAGCTTTTTTTTGCGATATATGCCCGTGATATTCATGAATTTATCATTGCGACTCCCACTTGGACCGCGGAAGGCCACAATCTGCTGCGGATGCAAAATATGAAGGCGGTCATCTTTAATCAGTGAAAATGTGACGACTTGTCCTGCTCCGCTTGCTTCAGCATTGTTCAGGTGTATGTTCATGCAGTTGCTCCTGTTCTTTTATACTCGGCCCGAACGGCGACGCATTCCCCAGCGCATCACACGAATCAGAACAAAGTAACCCAATATGAGAGAAACGACAGTGATGATCGTCGTCTGAATTCGTTTGGTGGTAGCTGCTTTGGCATTCTGGTCGTCCTGTAATTTACTTACCATTTCAGTTAGTTTCTGGTTCTGAGCCAGTAGTTGTTCGTTCTGGGTCTTAAATGCTTCGACATTGGCCTGGGCTTGTCCCAACTGAGCAGACGTTTGATTTAATTGCTCCATCGTTTGCTTATAACTTTCCTGCAGAGCGTTCACTTCTCCGGGCAGTTCGGAGACTCGCTCCCATCCGCTGTATATATCCGTAAAAATATTGGCACTGGCTGCACTTACTGTCGAAGCGATCGAAACGGTAAATAGAATGCATGTGGTGAATAACACCCGAATGAAATAACCCTGAATGGATTTTGGCATCGTTAACACCTCTTTCTTCGGTTAGATAGATCAATCGCCGAATTCGTCGTCTATTGTTGAAATACGGCTCTTACATTATACGTCAAAACCGGGACGATGGGTTCAAGATGATATCGTTTTATTACCCGAAATATATAAAATTATTTAGGCACAGGGGTTGTTTAGCTTACAAATCTGCGGGGTAATAGAACGATAGGCAAGCACACCGGACCGTTTTACAGATCTTTTACTTCAGTTCCGGGTGCATGCTATTCACAAATGCGCAATTTAATGAACGATACCAATATATCCGATTGAATATAAGATCGTGAACATGAAGGAGTAGAAACATTATGTATACAGCAGATCAGAACACATCAACCAAAACGATTATGATCACTGTTAATGGAGAGCCAGTAGGGCGTAAGCTGGTCATTGACAGTGTCACCTATGCACCGGTAAACGAAGTAGATGGTGTACAATATTTACACAAAATGGGAATCGATCATCCTACTGTTTAATTTGGGACTTGTCATAGATAAGTGATTGATAAGCTTGGCCTAGTGCCAGGCTTTTTCGTCGTTTATTGTCGTATTGAGACGGATTTAGGGATATAAAACTAATATATTGGAAAAATTTAATGAGAACATGTGTTCCGTGACAATATAGTGTCCATTCACCCTGATAACTTAGAAGATAATACACATAAATCGGGGGAGAGACTACCAGTGAACTCAGTCTTTGAAGTATCTTATTCGTGGAATAAAGAGGCCATACCGACAGGGGGAGCCGACCCCGTATATATGATGGTAGAGTGGCGTAACGGTGCCCCTGCCAAAAGACTTAGGAAAATAGCACCCAAAATTGTATCAAGAGATTTGGAACTTTTGCTCAAACCGGAATATGGAGTACAGCTAAAAGGCATTTATGGATGTCGTTCCAAGGAAACGGATATTGGCTGGTTGTTGAGGCTTGGGGATATGTACAAGGGAGAAAGTAAACAAATTTTGCTTGAATTCGTCATGGGACCCCGTGTATCAGGAAAAGCTGCCGTATGTTCAGCCTACTGGAGCACAAGGAAGTTGAAGCAAAGTCAACGTGTATTGTTACGAAGAGAACAGTTGTATATTCAGTACACCAGTCATCTGGGCATGCTGCGACAGCCGGAAGATCCCAAGGTGGAGAAGACGATCAAATTAAGTGAAACCGTGCCCCTGATCAAACAAGCCCTGCGCGCCTACGAAAGAGGCCGGGTTCAAGAGGGAAGTAATATGTTACGTCGTCATGCTGATGCCTTGTTAATTGAAGCTGCGCGGAAGCAAGATCTGGACTATTACGCGGAAGCCGAGATCGTTGAAAAGTTGCGTTATCACTATGAGATCACGTTTACAACAGGATATCATGATCGTGAAAAAAAGATATTAGGGGAATAGGGTTGATTTCAGGTGGTAACGGTATAGAGAGAGTCTACATATTTGAAGGTGAAGTTTAGGAGAAGGTCGAATGTATGTATCAATATCATATTAAACAATGGATGGAGTTGTATCAAATTTATTGAAACAACATCGTGGAGGGTCCGGCAAAATGACAGACCGACTAATCCGATTAATGCGCATTATAACGCTGGTGCAGGCGAAGCCAGGCATACTGGCACGTGAGCTCGCCCAGCGATGCGAGACGACGGAAAGGACGATATACCGCGACATGGAGGCCCTCAGTGCAATGCATATCCCGATCGCCAATATGGGACACGGGCAAGGGTACATGTTTATCAGCCAATTTGCCATGTATCCGCTAAATTGGTCTGATGAAGAAGCCCAAGCCTTCATGCATCTTACTGAAGTTATGGAGAATATTCGTCCTTTGCTGAAACCTGCTTTTGAGAGCGCTTATGAGAAAGTGGTTGCTGCGAGTCAGAAAAACAAAACAGAACGAGTGGAATGGTCGGAGCAAATTAGTGGATTGTTCAAAGCGGGATTGCCCGCATGGCAAAATGAAAACAACGATTCGCAGAATCAATCCATGATTACCCTGCTTCAGGCTGGCATTTCACAGAACACCATTGAAGGGGAGTATCTGTCTCAAGGTAAAAAAGGGATCGTAC
This sequence comes from Paenibacillus sp. FSL H7-689, assembly GCF_000517905.1. Lineage (NCBI taxonomy): Bacteria > Bacillati > Bacillota > Bacilli > Caryophanales > Paenibacillaceae > Paenibacillus > Paenibacillus sp. FSL H7-689. The sequence goes on along the minus strand of NZ_ASPU01000016.1, from coordinate 198,318 downwards.
GTATAGATCCTTACTGTCTTATCCCTCGTGAATACAGATTTGAGCTGTTAGGGTATTGTCACCTGTCGGAGAAGCTTCGAATATTTCAGGTGAGCCGGCTACAAAAGATACGAATATTGCCACGCACGTTTCGCAAAGAGGATTATCTGATGCAATCGCACTTCCGCATTCCTTGGGCATACGAGGGAAGTACGGAGTGGACTGCGTTCAAAATTCGATTTGCACCCCATGCTGTGGAGCGTGTGATGCAGGAGCAATTTTTTTTACGACCCATCCTAACCATTGAACCGGAAGGTAGCCTGTTATTTGAAGCCATATTAAGTGATGTTGACGAATTTCTTGTATGGATATCTAAATATGGACCTGATGCGGAAATTCTCGAACCGGAGATCTGCCGCATCAAGATGAAAGAACGTCTAAACTATTGGCAACAAATGTACAATAAAAGTTGAGATTAGAATGCCACCTATCCTAAGCCAAAACACGATTAAGTACTGTGCTGTGGACGGTTACTCTTTGGTTTTGAAAAGGCTTGCCAGATTGCCAAATGGAGATTCTTTTTCTTCATCTTCTGTGGAGCTGGAATAAACCACCTTGGATGTAATGCCCTCATCATCGGCTGCACAGTTGTTTTCCAGAGTGAAACGGTCAAATTGATGCATAAACACCTTGGCTGTATTGATGGCATCATCCAAGGCACGATGCTGGGTACCATCAAATTCAATTCCGCAGATTTCAAGAGCCTGAGCGAGTCCGAGTTGACGGAACTTGCCTTCTTTACGAACGGTGCGGGACCATTGTTGCTGGAGATCGTTATGATTGGTGATCCAGGCCACATCAAGTTGATGGGTGCGACAATGAGAGATCAGTTTGCTGCGGTCATCGGGTCCCCAGGAACACATGTAATAGGGGTCACTTCCCATCCAGGCGATGAATTGATTCAGTGCTGCCGGAAAAAGTGGGGCTGCATCAATATCTTTCTGCGTGATACCTGTAAACTGAATCGTGTCAGTGGAAAGAACAGACTTATTGGAAGGACGAACATACGTATGGAACGTATCCGTTACGACCAATCCATCGGCACTTTCCGTAACTTTGACGGCACCGATATCAATAATTTCAGAAGAATAGCGAGTATTGCGGCTTACCGTGAATTCAAGATCATATATGATATATGGCATAGGACAAGCTCCTTTATCGATTAATACCTGTGATAGATTTCTATTTCTCTATATTACAGGGAACGTGCTGCCATGTCAGCCATCGCCAGAGAATTCATTGTAGTCAGGATGAACGAACAGTCTGAGTGTTTAATGATCTTTCTGATCCATTTCCGGTTTTGGTAAGTCTTTACTTCGCAAAAAGTGGTCGTTATAATGAGGAAAGTTAGGGACTTTCCTGTGTTTTGTTTGTATTTATGGCAACATAAAAGTAGAATTTTCCGTCTTATTATCAAAACTTCCTAACACGGTTTGAAGTGTTGGGGAGTTTTTTATTATTTATAGCATACTCATGTAGGAAAGGAGGAAAAGTTAGTCGGTTGTTGGTATAACAGTAATAAAACTACTTCACGAGTTAGTATTATTGAATTTAAAGTACATATGGAGGTTTGTTTCTTTGATTAGTAGAAAATTGAAAATAACAGCAATTATAGCCATTGTGTTTATTGTTTTAATGAGCGCTGCATATGGTGCATTCTATATCTGGAACAAGAATTATAAATTTAATAATAATTATGTATGGCAGCCTTTGGAGGACGTGCAATCTACACTAAACCTGAAAGATTCCTATAACGTTATTGTAGCTGGAACGGATCCGGAAGGTATTACTGCTGCCTTATCAGCTGCTCGTAATGGGATGCGTGTATTGCTGGTGGAAGCAAGAGATCGCAACATGTTGGGAGGATTGTTGACCGAGGGAGGTCTTAATACGCTGGATCTAAATTATTCCCCTGAACAACCGCAGTTATTGAGTAGTTTGCGGCAGCCTGACTTTTTGAACAAAGGCATTTTCCAGGAATGGTTTGACCAGATCGAGGGTAGTTCATTTGATACCAACACAGCGGCTAACATTTTCTATCGGATGGTTCGTTCTGAACCTAATATTGACCTGTTGATGAATGTTAAGGAATTAGTCCCTCTTACTGAACAATCTACGGGAGATCACACGACAATAACGGGTATGAGCATAACTAAAGAAGATGGAACAACTGTTCAGATTTCAACCCGCTCCATCATTGATGCAACGCAAGATGCGGATATTGCAGCCGCTGCAGGAGTTCCATACTCCATAGGTAGACAAGATATTGGAGATGGTAAATCCAAAATGGTCTCTACGCTTGTATTCAAGTTAAGCGGTGTTACTGATGAGGTATGGCAAAAGTTTAGGGAAAGAGAGGGAACCGGGGTTGATAAGATGAGTGCTTGGGGGTACGGTGATGCTAGAAAATATGAATCCTCCAATCCACAACATATTAAGATTCGAAGTCTGAATATCGGAAGACAAAATGATGATACAATCTTGATTAATACGATGCAAATCTTTGGGGTAGATCCGTTAGATCCGATATCTGTGAAAAAAGGTCTGGAAATCGGGCGTAAAGAAGCCCCACTAATTGTTGATTTTCTGAAGAAAAATTATGATGAATTTGCAGGGTTAAAATATGCTGGAACAGCAGACGAGCTTTACGTGAGAGAATCACGTCATATCTATGGCGAGTACCGATTAACATTAGCTGATGTCATGGAAAATCGTGATCATTGGGATGCCATTGGATACGGCTCATACGATATTGATATTCAGAGCACGAGTGTTGGAAATCCCGGCACGATTATGTTGAGTCCGATTCAATATGGTGTACCTTTTCGCTCGCTTGTACCGCTAAAGGTTGATGGTTTGCTCGTCGTTGGACGTGCAGCAAGTTTTGATACAATCCCACACGGTAGTGCAAGAGTTGTCCCACTGGGAATGGCAGAGGGAGAAGCAGCAGGAGCGGCGGTCAAGCTGGCATATATCCATAAGGAGTCCTTCCGCGAACTCTCAACTTCCGAAGAGCGAGCATCTGAACTACGTAAGATGCTGGAGAATCAGGGGATGGATCTGAAAGTACATCGTTTCGAACAGCCTGATTATATGGAGCATAAGGATTACAAGGGATTGCTGGCTGCAGCGAGTATGTATATGACTTCAGGCAATTATAATAACGATGGTTGGGAACTGGATAAAGGAATGAATCCAGAACGATTTTTAAGTAAATTGAAAAGAATGCAAGCGATGTTTCCAGAAGCCTACACAGGCAGTGCCGACCAAGCTCTAGCAAATATGGAGAATGCCGTAACCCTACCTTTAACGTTGGATCAGGCTGCGTATATGTTATGTCTGGCAATGGGATCTTCAGAAACGGAAACTTCACTTGAACAGGCACTTGCTCATTTGCAAACACAAAACTTTATAAGTGCCGACACGCTTGCTGGCATTGCTGACAAGAACAATCTTACCAATGGGGATGCGTTTATGCTCATTCGTGATGTAGTGGAGTATTATTCTGGAGTTGTATTCGACTAATTGGTTGACAATTACTTGTAAATGAACTAATGTGGTCAAAAATGATAACAGTGTTATAACGAGGACATGATTGTGCAAGCCAGCTTCAACAGAGAGGGAACAGTGTGGTGCAAGGTTCCTGTAGCTGTTTCATAAATTCCTACCTCGCGAGCTGCGGAAGAGAATGCCCATACAGGGTTGCAACCTCCGCCGGCAGGGCCCGTTATGCCCCGTAGGACTGCATGTTACAGATCGCATAGGTTGCGAACGAATTAATTTGCAGTTAAATAAGGGTGGTACCACGACACATTCGTCCCTTGACGGATGTGTCTTTTTGCTGTTTATGCGCCGTATTTGATAACAAAAAAGGAAGATTAGGAGTGTGTTATGATGCGTCAAAGTGAAATGCTTGTCCCAACATTACGTGAAGCGCCAGCGGAGGCAGATGCAGCGGGACATCGCTGGTTACTGCGTTCCGGCATGATTCGCCAACTGGCAGCAGGGATATACAGTTACCTGCCCCTTGGACGGCGTATATTGTTAAATGTTGAACGGATCGTTCGTGAAGAGATGGATCGTGCTGGATGTCAGGAAGTGTTACTGCCGATTATGCAGCCTGCGGAGTTGTGGGAAGAATCCGGAAGATACACACAGTATGGTCCCGAATTGATGCGTCTGAAGGATCGTCATGCACGGGAATTTGCTCTTGGACCAACACATGAGGAAGTCGTAACCGCTTTAGCGCGGGACGAGGTGAGCTCGTATCGTAAGCTGCCATTCACCCTGTACCAGATCGGAACCAAGTTCCGGGATGAGCGCCGTCCTCGATTTGGATTGCTGCGTGGACGTGAGTTCATCATGAAGGATGCGTACTCTTTTGCTTCGGACTGGGAAGAGCTTGATCGGACTTATCAGGCGATGAACACGGCGTATAGTCGCATTCTGGAGCGTTGTGGTCTGGACTATATCCGTGTTGAGGCGGACGCAGGAACCATTGGCGGTCAAGGAGAAACACATGAGTTCATGGCTCTTGCTGATGTGGGTGAGGACACAATTGTAACCTGCAAACATTGTGGATATGCTGCAAATCTGGAGAAAGCGGATTATCAGACTTCTGGAGATATGGAGAAAAAAGAAGGAAGCTTGGAAGTTCCAGCTGATTCTGCGAGTGCAGACTCCGCGCTTCAAACGGATCAACATTCAGGAGTGGAAAACGTAGTACGTATCTCGACACCTGGCGTTCGTACGATCGCAGAGTTAACCACTTTTGTGGGCAAAGGTGCTGAACATATGATCAAAACGCTGCTTTATGTGGCGGATGGTCAGCTCATCGCTGCGCTTGTGCGTGGAGATCATGAACTGAATGACATCGCATTGAAGCAGGTGTTGGGGGCAGAGGAACTGATCCTTGCAGACGATGCAGCCATTGCGGCTCATCCAAATCTGAAGGTAGGATTCCTGGGTCCGATTGGACTAAATCTGCCGATGGTGGTGGACGCTGACGTGGCAGTGATGAAGAGTGCAATTACAGGAGCCAATGAAGTGGATGTGCATGTTTCCGGTGTACGCCCAGGGGTTGATTTTGCATTGGAGCGAGTAGAACGAATCCGCTTTGCTGCGGAAGGGGATGCTTGTCCAACATGTGGATCACCACTTGTGTTTACCAAAGGTATTGAGGTTGGCCATATTTTCAAATTGGGGACGAAATATAGTGATGCCATGGGCGCTTCATTCCTGGATCGTAATGGTCGCCAGTGTGTGCCAGTCATGGGGTGTTACGGCATTGGCGTATCCCGCCTGATGGCCGCTATAGCTGAGCAGTATGCAGGAGATGAAGGCATAAGATGGCCTGCCGCTGTTGCGCCTTATGATGTGCATCTGGTTACAGTAAGTTGGAAGGATGAGCAGCAGCGTCAGCTCACCCTCGAACTGGAACAACAATTGATCGATGGCGGTTACACGGTATTGGTTGATGACCGGGATGAACGTCCAGGTGTGAAATTCAAGGATGCGGAGCTGATCGGATTGCCTGTGCAGATCGTTATTGGCCGAGGAGCAGCCGAAGGACAGGTCGAACTGGGATCACACGCACTTGCAGCAACAGGTGAATCGAAACGAATAGGGTTGACTGCACAGGAGGCTGTGCTTTATGTGAAGGAACAGTTCACTTCTTAAATTCAGGGGAATCGCTAATTATATGAGTTCATATAATAGTACCGAATATGATGCGGTAGCTGATTTTGATTGCTGAAATTCCAATGAGAGCATGAAAAAGAGGGCTATAGGCATATAAATTGATAGGGTTTTATGAGTAATATCATACGAAATAACTAAATTTGGATAGTTGTATTCAGTATACAAATGCTTTTATGATTAAGGATCTGAAGATGATCATACTCAGGCGGATTTATGTGCAAGTATGCAATTTTGAGAAGATAGAGATGTCGAAATTAAATGTACAATAAACGCATGAACACGGTCATTCCTGAGAGTTTTTATATAGTTCGGTGTCGAAGGCACATGATAAAGTTGGTCCGTAAAGGCCAGGCTGGGATTTATTTTTGCCTCAGATGATTGTCAGGATCAGCAGGATATGTCCACAGGAAATGTTCAAGTATCTGATGTGGATTGATGTTTAAGAACGGAGATACAAAAGGGTGTCCCCTTAACCAGTAATCTGGCTTTGGGGACACCCTTTTAGTTATGACAAGATAGATCGGTATGCTGATGCACTATAAGCGGTCATGCCTATATGCACTTTGCTTTGCTGAGCTTAAGAAGCTGCAGGCAATTTCAATTGTTGACCTGGATAAATCCAGTGTGGATTTTTGATATTGTTCAGCTTCTGCAATGCCTGCCAAGTTGTGCCGTATTGTTTGGAGATAGAGTACAGGGAGTCTCCGGATTTCACAACATGTAGTTTGGCTGGAGCAGGTTTACTTGGTGTTGGTTTGGACGGTTTTTCCGGTTTTGGTGTTTCTGGTTTTGGCTTGGTTGGAGCTGGTGTTTCTGTTGCCGGAGTTTCCGGCTCTACTGCAGGTTTTACCGCTTCACTGATCCGACCATCTGTTTTGATGTCTACAGCGCCGAGCTTCTGCATGTAATTAATCAATGCTTCGTCCAGCGCGCCATACATACCCGTAGTTGGATATTTGGCAAACATGGTGTATTCGTCACCACCAACAGCTGTGAAATCATTGGTTGCCAGTGTATACGTTGCTTCCGGATCAAGGGCTTTATCGCCCACGGTTACGGAATGTACACGGCTACCTTCTGCAGCGGAAGTATCGATTTTGAACTTGATACCAGATACTTGCGGGAATCCACCGCTTGGTTCCGGGTAGGAAGCTACACCGACTTCAAGGGCTGCCAGAATATCGGACCCTTTCACTTCAAGCGTTACCACTTGATTACCAAAAGGAAGCACTGTGATGATATCACCTTTGGTTACGATCCCTTTTTCGATGGAAGCACGGATACCACCACCGTTAGTCAGTGCAATATCGGCTTTGCTGACATCACGAATGGCATCTGCAAGCAGGTCACCCAGGTTAGTTTCACCTGCACGTACCTGTTCACGTTTACCATCCAGCAGAATAGCTGTATTGGCTACTTCTTCTTTCAAGATAGGTTCTTGTTCTTTTTGAATGGAGTTTACGAGAGTCGCGACTTTCTCATTTGGTTTGATGTCTTTTGCTTCCGTTTCATCAATTAATGTTGCTTGTTTCTTCGTTACTTTACCACCATCTACCCATAGATCGATGACACCTACGTAGTTAGTGTATTCTCCTGCACTTGCAATCAATGTTCCGTTATCGGATACAAGTCCATCTTGCAGTACAGTATGGCTGTGACCATCGATGAATACGTCGATGCCAGGAACTTCTTTAACAACTTTAAAGCTAGTATCCGTGCTGGATGCATCTTGTCCAAGGTGTCCCAATACCACAACAACATCTACTTTGCTGCGGATTTCGTTTACCAGAACTTTAGCTTCTGCAGATGGATCTGTAATATCAAGACCTTCTACGTTTTTAGGATTCGTTTTGTACAACGTTTCCGGTGTAGTCAAAGCGATGATACCAATCTTCACGCCATCCACCTCTTTAATGAGGTAAGGATCGAAGAGACGTGTTCCGTCTTTTTTCTTCACGTTGGCACTCAGCATGGGGAAGTTCATCATGTCCGCCAGTTCGATCAGGCGATCTGAACCATAGTTGAATTCGTGGTTACCCGGTACGATGGCTTGGTATCCCATTTCATTCATGACTTTTACGATGCTCTCACCATTCACGAGAGTGGCAAATGTTGTACCATGCACAGCATCTCCAGCATCGAGCAAGAGTGTGTTCGGGTTTTCGCTACGATATTTGTCAGCGATTCCAGCTACTTTGGCAAAACCCATAGCAGGTGAAGATTCAACTGCACGGGCATGCGTATCATTCGTATGTAGAATGGTAATGTGTTTACCTGTGCCCGGAGTGGTATCCGTTGCAGCTGCGGCAATACCTACACTGCCAAACAGCAAACAGACCGTTAGCAGAAGTGAAACGTAATTCTTCCAGATTTTCATATGAATCCGAAACCTCCCAAAATAATAATCTACTTGAGCGTTTACACAGCTCAAATAGTATTTTAACAGACTATTATTAGGAAATCTCGCGAATTACGTAAAAATAAGTAACCTGAAAGTGACATGTAAATCTGCTGTTGGAAAATATAATCTTCGGAAAGAACGTATGTTCTTAAAGAGTGTAAAAAAAATGCTGCGCTTCACGCGGCAGTCCGGTACGCAAACAAAATTTCTCCAAAGATTCATCCGGTTCAGGCATCACTCCGGAGGTCAGTAATTGAATGGCAAAACGGTTAGCCTGTCTTTCCAGCTTGCCTGGAGCAAAATAGGAATGTTCCTCCAGAAAGAATCGATTAATCCCTTTATGAAGTCGGTCGTGTCCAAGCTCATGGGCGCACACGAACCGTTGCCACTCCGGCGGCAAATCATTGTGTATGACGATAAACCTGCGCCGGAGCTTGCGAAAGTACAGTCCCTTGGTGGACTTCCCCAAATTGGTGAAACGAATCTGTATTCCAACCGCGCGGGCAATGCTGAACGGGCAGTTGGTCCGGTGTTTTCGAATCAGCTTTGTTACGATGTCATCCATATGATCTCACCTGCTGCCTTATTAAATTCAGTGGGTCATGCCTCATGGGCGATTGTCCGATTCGTCTGTCTTTTTGCGTTTGTTCATCTGTTTGGCTTCCCAGAACAGACCTGTCAGCACATCCTTGATTCGTTTCTTGTCCTCTTCATCGAGTGGAATGCCGTCAAACATCAGATCATCATCGTCCTCCAGCATCTTTTTAAAATCACGACGGTCTTTGTATGTAGCCCATTCCGGTACGTCCTGAAGTTCAGCAGCACTCCCTGGTTCAATATAACCGGCCTGCTTCATCATCTCTGTGTAGGGCACCGAGAGTGCATCTGAAATCTTGCGGATGGTCGCTGGTTTTGGCACACCCCGGATCCCATTCTCAATACGTGAAATCTGTGAGTTGCTTATTCCGGCTGCTTCGGCGAGCTGATTGATGCTGTATCCCTGTTGCTCGCGCAGTTGTTTCATATAAGGACCAAAAGCGTGCTCCACAATTATGCCAACTCCTTCGATTCGTACAAGTACTTGAATTATAAATTAAGAGAGCTCGTGCTGCACAGATCACTCCGATGACAGAACAACCTTCCGATCGCTGTTATCCCCGAATTTCCTGAATGTATATCTTCATAGGTAGAATTTCGGTGATAAAGGCGAACGCTTCGCTTCTTCAGGTTCTTTCTGTCCTCTCCGTTAACGTGCATATCTAATCCAAATCTTAACTTATAAAAATCAAATGACTTATACGGAAGTTCATTAATTAAACAGTACTATAACGTATATATACCATTAGGTAAAGAGATATGAAACAATTATGCCAAAAGGCATAGGAAATGAGAGCGAAGGTTTTATTTTATCGTCAAAACGATCCAAAATGAAGGTTTACTCCGATCTCCAGAAAGTGGTATCCTCAAATAGAAATACGAACACTATACGAACAAAATGTAAAGTCGAGGCAGAGCGTGTGTTTTGTAATCACCTTCTGAAAAGTTGAATTCCCCGGATTATAGCAGTTTGGAGTGATTCCAAAAGGCAACAGGGGGAAATTAAAAAAATGTCGTTACTTTTTTGGAAAACTGGACAACTCTATGAATAAGAGCGTTTTGCCATCGTGCAAAGAACGATTGCAAAACAACATGACGTGAACGATAGAGTGAGTGATATGAAGAATACTAAAGGAGGAAGATAAATATGGAATTGATGCTACCCGAATTGGACCGACGCAAAACGCAAACAGCTGTTGAAGCTGCGCTGGAAAAATACCGAATCTATAAAACCATTGCATTTGAAGAACGAGAGGTTATGGTGACGGCAAGTTATGTCGAGCGTTTCCACGGTGCAACCAATGTGACAGGGGATTCCACGGCGAGAACGGCGATCTACAATGTGGACGTGCAGCGCGCGCGTCAAGCATACTGCGATACGATTGATTTTGTTGTGTCCCGGCTGAGTGAAAAGGAACGTGTACTCGTCTGTGAACGATATCTGAAAGACGATGATGTGTTTGACTATAAAGTGTATAACCATGTGTTTGATCCGCCTGTCAGCAAGGATACGTATACGAAGATTCGTACACGTGCTTTCTACAAAATGGCGCTGGCTCTGTCAGATCGAGGTCTGATTAATATGGAGCCTTTGTCTGTGTCCCGCAAAGAGCGACAGAAGCTGGGCTGAGTGAGCGATTGAAGAAGTTGATCCTTTAATATCCAAGGTGGATTGGTTACAATAGTTGAACAAACCACAGTTGGTACAGCCAAAGGAGAGAATTCTGCGATGTCGGAAGAAGTCGGAATGCAGGAAATGGTCACGTTGAAGATAATCGCGGAAACGCTCAATACGTCCAATGATCTGAACTTAATGCTGGATACCGTGGTCGGCAAATTACTGGAGTTGACCGGATTAACGGCAGGCTGGATGTTTCTGATTAATGAACGTGGAGACTATACCTGTGTTTCGGATTATAATCTGCCCCCGGCATTACTGCGTGAAGATAAAGAGCCCATGCGAACGGGTACCTGCTGGTGTGTGAACCGCTTTAAGGACGGTCAGCTCAATCATGCGGTCAACATCATTAACTGTAAACGGCTGGAGGATGCCGTTGAATTCCAATGGGGAGATACCCATGATATTACCCACCATGCAACCGTCCCGTTAAGGTCAGGGGAGAAGATGCTAGGCCTGCTCAACGTGGCTGCGCCAGCCAAGGAACAATTCAGCGACAGTGAGCTGGCGCTGTTACAGGGCGTGGCGTACCAGATTGGGAGTGCGGTAGAACGGATGAGATTGTATCGTGCGGAGCAGCGACGAGCTGATCTGTATGCCAAGCTGGGGGAGTTCAGCACGGCTTTGGGTCTTGCAGTGAACGAATGCAGCAATTCTGATGCTTTTTGTTTAAAAGTTGTACAGCTGCTTGGGCAGCATTATGATTGGCCTTTTGCTACAATCATTCAGCAGAAAAATGGATTGTTCGTTGTGCAGGCAGCCCATGCAGATGATAAGGTTCGAGCGTTATCAAGTACTCCGTTATCTTCAGAAGTGACGAGCCACATTAACCATATAATCAATAGTCATCGTGTAACATCTCTGTCTGGGACAGAGATCGCTGAGATATTTACCCTGTGCAAGCCTGACCAGACTGCGAATTCCATTGCCTCGGGAATTGCTGCTCCACTTCCGTACCATACGCCAGGGGAAACGGGAATTCTGGTGATCGGAATAGGAACATCAGGTCCTGCGCAGGCAGACCGTGAAGTGCTGGAGGCATTGGCCGAACATATTGCGGCCTCATGGGAGAGTCTGAAGCTGGCGGAGAATCGCCGCGAACTTGCACGACTGGAAGAGAGAAACCGGTTGGCTCGCGATCTGCATGATTCGGTTAATCAGATTTTATTTTCACTATCGTTAACAGCTAAAGGCGCGGAAAGTATGTTATCCGACTCCGAGCAGTTGCACCCGGCAGCGGAAGCGATGAAGGATATTCGGGCTTTGTCTCAGGAGGCTCTCAAGGAAATGCGCGCATTGATTATGCAGCTCCGTCCCGCGGGACTGGAAGCAGGGCTGCTCCATGCGCTACAGGAATACGGTACCAGCCAGGGGCTTCAAGTGATGATGAACCGGACGGGAATGCGGTCTTTACCGCGTAATATAGAAGAAGCATTGTGGCGAATCGGACAGGAAGCGCTGAATAATGTAAGAAAACACGCGGATGTTCCTTCTGCTGAGGTCACCCTCAAGTTAAGTGATCATGAAGTGGTGTTCACCGTCACAGATCAGGGAAAAGGTGGTGCGAACAGGCCAAAAGCGTCGTCTGGAAGCTCCCTTGGCCTGTCCATTATGAAGGAACGGGCTCAATCGCTCGGTGGCAGCTTAGAAATAGTGAGTTATTCCCGCAAGGGAACGACAATAACGGCAGTCATTCCACTTCCGTTCGAATCTGTATAAAGTCAGGGGGAAGAAGAGATGCCGATTACGATTTTGCTCGCAGACGATCATGCGATGGTGAGACGGGGGCTGCACGTTTTTTTGACGACACAGCAAGACATGAAGGTTGTGGGCGAAGCATCGAACGGACAGGAAGCACTGGCTCAGGCGGAAGCGTTAAAACCTGACGTGGTATTAATGGATCTGCATATGCCGATCATGGACGGAATTGAAACAGCCAGAAGGCTGCGCACGTTATTGCCGGCAACGCGAATCATTGTGCTCACCTCGTTTTCGGATCAGGATCATGTCGTTCCTGCTGTTCGCGCAGGGGTGAAAGGATATCTGCTCAAGGATATTGAACCGGAGGATCTGGCCGTAGCCATTCGTAATGTGCATGCAGGTCAGGTGGAATTGCATCCCGCCGCAGCAGGTCAATTGATGCATGTGATGGCTTCATCCGATTGGTCTATAAATGAACAGCAACCACAGGATATACCGACAGATCAGTCAGCAGACAGTCAACATCAGGAGCCAAAGCAGAAGGGTAAATCAACTGAAGCGTCTCTTGGCGGACTGGATATGCTCACTCGCCGTGAACAAGAAGTCTTGGGGCTGATTGCTCAAGGATTGAGCAACAAGGAAATTGCAGTTCAATTGGTCATCACCGAAAAAACGGTCAAAACCCATGTCAGTCATCTGCTCGACAAACTGGGACTGGCGGATCGGACGCAAGCGGCTCTTCATGCCGTAAGAAATGGCTGGGTCGTGTGACCAATTCCGACATATGTTCATACTTAAGTCGTATAAACTCAACCTAAAGGTTGAGTTTTTTGGCATTTCAAGTTAAGTCTATCTGCTGACGATTTGGATGCAAAAGAAAGGTAAGATAAGAGTAGAAATAACAGATCGGTTGAAACATGAGAGTTTGAATTATTAAAAAACCAAGGAGAGTGACTTTATGAATATCGTTATTTTGGCAGGCAGTAATCGGAACAATGCAACCAGTACACGTCTGGGAGAGTATGCTGTGGAGATTATTCGAGGTCAGGGACATCAGGCCAGCCTGTTTGATCTGTATCAGACACCACTCCCATTCTATGCACCAGATGAAAAACAAGCGGATCATGAACATCTGGCAGATCTGAATACACGTATGCTCGCGGCTGATGCGATCATCTTGTCTACACCAGAGTATCACGGCAGTATTAGCGGTGTGCTCAAAAATGCATTGGATCACCTGAGTCAGGCTCATTTCAGCGGCAAGCCCGTCCTGTCCATCAGCTCCTCTGGTGGAGCGGTGGGGGTAAGTTCACTTTTACAACTGCAAGCGATTGTTCGCAATCTGCATGGCATTAATGCCCAGGAGTGGATATCCATTGGTGGTGCGCAACGCAGACGATTTGAAGCGACATTTGACGGATACGAGGAGTATGAAGGCAGTCAGGATATAGAGGACCGGGTGCAGCGGGTCATTGGATCGTTTTTAAATCTGGCCCAGACGTTAACGAATGCGCGGAATTCTACCATGAGTTGAGAACCAAGGAAGATGAAAAATCGGAAAAGGAAAAGAGGTTGAGCATTATGATTACAGGCATATTTGAAACACATTTAAACGTGACGGATCTGGAGAGATCCCATCATTTCTATGAAACGGTCCTGGGTTTACCTCATGCCTACGGGCAGAAAGAACGTGGGAACTCCTTCTACTGGATTGGTGGAAAAGGCAATGCCATGCTGGGATTGTGGCAAAAGGAACCTTCCGAGGTGAAACGTCAGCACTTTGCTTTTCATGTATCTCTGGAGGATATGAAACATGCGGTGGCTCACTTGGAGAACAAAGGGATCAAGACACAGAACTTCCTGAATGATGATATCGGTGAACTGTACGTCTTTGGCTGGATGCCTGCGGTATCTGTATATTTTAACGATCCGGATGGTCATATGCTTGAATTCATCGCCATGCTCCCGGATGAAGCGAAGCCTGAACTTGGCATGGTGCCGTGGAGTCAGTGGGAGGAGATGCAGGAGAAGACCGTATGATGATTGAAGAATTACAGTTATATACAACACGGCTGGAGGACCTCAAGCATTTTTATCGTGATACGTTGGGAATGGAGGTCTCCAATGCCACGGATCAGGCCTTCAACCTGCAGGTTGGAGGGACAAAGATGATTTTCAAACCGTGTGAAACAGATCGTGAGCCCTTTTATCATGTGGCCTGGTCGATTCCGACGAATCGGTTCAAGCAAGCGAAGAAGTGGGCTGCATCACGTGTTGTTTTAAGCAGAGAAGGAGATCGGGATGAGACGTACTCTACTAACTGGAACTCTCATTCTCTCTATTTCGAAGATCCGGCAGGCAATATTATTGAGCTGATTGCTCATCATCGTATTCAGAACGAGAGTGACCATGACTTCTCGACTCAAGATATATTACAGGTGTGTGAAGTTGGACTGGTGACGGAGGATGTTCTGTCTACGGTGAATGAGCTTCAGCAGATTGGACTCACGCGCTGGGGTGAGGTTAGTGATACCTTTGCTCCTGTAGGAGATGTGGACGGTCTGTTTATTGTGGTGAAGAAGGATCGGACGTGGTTTTTCTCTACGCAAAAAGCAGAGATCTATCCGTTGGAAGTGTCCATTCGTGACGTGGGCAGGCTTCGAATCGGCTAAACTTTGCATTCCAGGGCAAAACGGGCATATGTGGAGCATTTCCATCATGTTATAGAAGTAAGCGCTCTATTTATTAATTAGGATATATAAGTTGAACTAAATTTACACGATAACAGAGAGGACAGATCTTAGTTCAACTTATATAGTTTCTCTGATGGGTTTACATATGATGAAGGGTGGTGGCAAGCTTGGATCGACGTTTGTTGGAAGATGGACTAGCGATTATCGTTTCCAGTCGGGAACGTACAGGAGATCTGTGGCACGCCCATTATGGGGCGGGTGCGATTGCGGCATATTTTTGGTTGCGGGAAAATCGTCTCACTGCCCTTGCCGCCGGCAGTGTTATGGCCGAAGCAAAAGCCATGCTTCGCCAGCATGGAATCAGCCGTGGTCAGACCTCTCCGATTGGTGAGATGATGCCCAGGGAAGATGCCGAGGCGTGTATTACGGACGCATTGGATCGAACGATTGGAGAGCTGCATTGGGTTGGACACCAGGCCATCTACGGGGCAATCAGTCTGAAAGCCATTCGTGAACTGGATGGATGGGGCACTGCGGAGGATATTGGTCGGCTGGTTGAACTGATCGATTCATTCGATCGAACCATCCCGGGAAGATCTTGGATGAACACAACGATGAAAGAAATTCGCAGTCTGAAGCCGGAGAAAAGCGATGGTTTCCCCGAGATCGAAGATCCAACACAGTTGTCACGCCTGATTCTGGATGAGCTTGGTGCGTTCCAGACCATATATCACGCGGAAGCGCATCATGATCTAATCGGTCATATGCTCACCTATGGACATGCGCTTAACATATTATATGAATTAGGTTATCCGGCATTATTCCACAAAGGCATTCCGCCTTTCCTTACCATGGTGAAGGCACTACGCTTAAGCCGAGATGTGGATATTGAACAGGAGATGCCGACATTGCAATCACCCGTAGATCTGCTGCCACTGGAACGAGCGGAACGATCAGTGGCGCTCCCTCATGAGCTGGAATATTGGCTCACCGACAGACGTTCCCGTGACTGGAACGGAGGTCATGTATTCAAATTCCCGTTCAGCTTCTATCACCATGCGAAGAACGGGGAACCTATACCGGAAACATGGGAGAACTTTCGTTATATCATCGCGTGAGATAGAGCCAACAATATGGAACAAACGATATAGAACGAAGGATATGGAACCAACGGTATAGAATCAAAATGAAGAGCACTTGCCAAAGATGGCAGGTGCTTTTTGGTTTTCTAGCGTTAATATTCCAAGCTACTGAAAGCCGAAGCGGATCCTAATTTGTCCGGAGTCGGCAAGCGCACTGTATCCTGAATCTGCGAGACCATTCGCTGCATGTTCGAGAACGCACCCTTCATTTACGAGCCCATGTCCTTCATGTGCGAGAAACGCTCGTGATATCGTAAGAGGCGGATTGTCTCCCTTCTCATGCAGAGCTCTGCTCCAGACGGATTCGAGGTCTCCCCTCCGGTTTGCGGTTGGAGCAAAGCCTAGAGGAGTGAGAGCTAACGAATCGGAGGCGTCTTATTCAAGGATTTGAAGCGTCTACAGAAATATGAGGAATCTGAGACACGTTATATTAGAATAAACAGCCATTTTCAGCGTTAATGTCAGGTTTTTTAGAAAATAGGGTGTCTGATGTTCCTTATCATTTAAAAAGAGAACCTGAATGCCAAATAAGACGTCCCACGTTCCTTAGAAAATCCTCTATCCATTCGCCAGAATTAGCGGGCTGGGACTTCAAGCTTTTTGGACACGGGCACCCATCATTCTAAAATCCATCATCGTATAGCTTGTTTGAATTGAAATGCACACATTAGTTTTATCCAGATTAAAACCGACAATTATCCGCCCCGGACACGACTACATTCAGGCGTATTTCATCCCGATTACCATCAGCGCGAGTGGGAAAAGGCAGTAAAATGGTATTATCGGATCAGCAGCAAGGAAGACATACCGACAGCTCATACGCTAACGTACAGCCGGCCATGGGGCCGGTTTTTTAATTCGGTGATTGCATCCTTGCCCTGATCGGGTATTAAAGACTAAACAGATAACAGGAGGCTACGTGATATGAAAACAGTATTGTATGTTCCACTCGATGATCGTCCAGCGAATCTGGATGATGTGATTGTGCAAGGGAAAGCATCCGGTATCCATATCGTTACCCCGAACCTGAGTGATATTAAGAATCGTCTCGACTCGGAGAAAACCGTAGATGGCACAACGCTGCTCGGCACCTCCACGCCGGTTTATGGCAAACCGTCCAAGATTCACGACTTTATTCTGAAACATGCTGCCAAGGTCGACGGATTCATAATCTCATCCGATATGCTCGCTTATGGCGGTCTGATTGGCAGTCGTCAGCTCCGTGAAGATGGAGGAGGCGCCTATCCAGAATACGATGATGAAACGACGCGTTTGCTGGATGTGATTCGTGTGATCAAGCAGAAATATCCACGCAAACCCGTATTTGTAATGGATACCATCATGCGTTTGGCTACAACCTCGTTTGCAGATGGCTTGGCGCTTGATGCATATAATGAGTCCCGTGCGTTGATGCAGCAGCCACGTCAGACAAACACTGAGTTTGAGGATATTATCGAAGGTTATAACCTGTCCCCGGATGGAGTGGAATATGGGACAACGACCTATTTTGATAAA
The DNA here is from genome assembly GCF_000517905.1 of Paenibacillus sp. FSL H7-689. Lineage (NCBI taxonomy): Bacteria > Bacillati > Bacillota > Bacilli > Caryophanales > Paenibacillaceae > Paenibacillus > Paenibacillus sp. FSL H7-689. The sequence goes on along the minus strand of NZ_ASPU01000016.1, from coordinate 180,852 downwards.
GAACAGTATTACAATACAAGACAGCATAAATTCAAAACCAATCTGTACATTCTGGATCAGCTGGCTCGCACAGGTTATATCGATTTCCTCGCGGTTGGAGTCGACGATGCCAACACGCAGGGTGTTCAGATCAATGAAATCAAATATGTAGAAGCGCGGATCAATGAATGGCTGGGTGGAACCAATGGGCAAAATCCGGATCGTGCTATCATCTTGCCGGATGCAGATGGTTTGGGGCACGCTTTGGTCGCTCGCATGGCTAACCAGTTGTTCCGAGGCGGGGCGAGGACACGTTACGCAGTGAAATATTTTGGTCCTCACGGAAACTCCATCATTAACACGTATGAATACATGGATGTACACGAGAATGTGGTTCGTCATGTGGATATTGTAGGTGGTGTGCTTGTAGCGGATTCGGCATATCCTGAACCGGAGGTGGTGACGGATGTGGGTGCTGGCTTGGAAAATGAACAGCTAGTGGCTGTAGCAGCCGATCAAGTTGTCCCGTTTGACATGACCTCCGAACTGGATCGTATGACCAAGGGTCATCCGGGAAATTCCGGAGAGAACACAGGCATCGACATTGAGATTATCGCCATTACGGCTCTGGATCAGGTGCAGGCTGCGTTGGAGCAATTGACGCTGAATGGGGAGCAAGGTCTGCCTTCGGTGTTGATTGATTTTGTGGGTAAAGGACCAGCCAATGTTGATGTTGCCGAAGCATTGCTCAACAGTCCATATACCGGACGGGTTCTGGGTTATAGTGCATGGAATACACCAGGTAACAAGATCGGTATTGCTGTAGGTATGGGGCAGTCGAGGTACGCATTGATCACAACAGAGAAGCATGAGCATAAGTTGCGAGATGCTATGAATGCGCATGGCTCGCTGTTGTTTAAGCGTTTTCTGAAGGATTATTACTACAAAGCGGTAGCGATTGCGGACATCCGCACATATTCCCGAGCTCATGCGCTTTATACCAACGTGGCTACCCTTTCGGATCAAAATATGTTGCTGTTCAACTCGGAGGAAGACTATGCCCATTTGCAAACATTGCTCCGTGACTTGATGCAAACTTACACAACGGCACTTGCGAATAAAACAGCCTTCCAGACAGGTAATGTGGCGATTAAGCAGATCTGTAATGACGAATTGTCCTATGCGACGTATGGCAGTGCGCTGCTGGAATATGGAAATCCCGATTTCATCTGGGGCCGTGCATTTGAGATTACGTTGAACCCGCAAGTTACGCTGAACTAAACTGTTATCTTACCATGGGCTCCTCATGTTTGGGATCATCACTGGTATGACTGTACTGCTTAATCTCGCCGTTGTTGAAAATGACATATTGGTACTTCGCTTCGAGTTCATCCGCGAATGTTACTGAGGCACCGTAAGGTGCTTCAGAACTTTTTGAGGAGTAATTACCTTGTACTTCGATAAGCTGTTCGGGTGAGTAACCTTTCTGTTCAATCAGGTAAGTGGTTACCTGTTGTTCAGCATCATTTTTCTTGAGCGGATTACCAAGCAGTCCGAAGTAAGCCCAGCAGGATATCCCGAGTATAAATGCTAAGATGACAAGTGAAGTGATCTTGAATGTTTTACTCATAGGTATTTCTCCTTCTTTTACGTAAGCCACAATGAATTAGATAATAAAATATTAATATATTTGGATAAATTTATCAATTAATTGATCTTAAAGCTTACTTAGGTATTCTTTAAAATGATGATTCCATAATCGTCTTTTTTCCACCCGAACGTCTCCCTTAATCGCACCGAAGTCGTACGGAACACCATCCGCGCTAGGGATGAAAGGGTGTAAGATTGTATTATCGGATCAATAACAAGGGACGCACCGAAAGCACATACGCTAATGTACAGACCGGCCAGGTGGCCGGTCTTTTTGATGCGGTGAATGTAGTCCCGGTACTGGTTCGATAGCAATACAGACTCTGAGTTAAAAGGGGGAGTCTACTGCTGCTGCACTGTCGCTGCATCGTGTGGGCAGATCTCAAACTTGCAGCCAAAGGGGGCGAAATGAATGTGTCTATGAGAAATGAGATTAACACTGACATGAGCACCAGTAAAATGAGTACGCTCATTAAAAAAACGCTGAAACAGAAGCTCGCGGTACTTGTTCCAGATTGGGGCGGTCGTGTGCTGGATGTACCTGGGCCAGGCGAAGTGTTGGCTGGGCCTTGTGCCGTGGCTGCGTTTGCCGAAGAGGTGCCGAAGTCTGCTTGGACGGGATATCGAAGGATTATTAAAATCTCACCATACGCTCGTCCGGAAGATGGTGGCGCTGAAAAGGTAGAAGCTTGGTCAGCTGATCTAATCGAAGGGTTGCATCAAGTAAGGCTGGTGGATGAAGCAGGTGAGGCCTTCACTTGCATCTATTTGGGTTCTTCAGATAGTGACCGGGTGGATGCAGGGTCTGGCATGGTTACGCGGAGTCTGCGGTTCGGAGTGTATGTTCCCGAAGACTCGGGAGTCGTCCTCGCTGAAACAGGGGACGCGTGGTTAGCTGCGCTTCAAGACTGGACACAGTCGGAACTTGGTTCGGGCTTCTCGGTATATGGGGATGTCTGGCCCGGTGGATACGATATGCCGTCTGTGTTATGGCGATTGGCCGGATGCAGCACTTCTGTCGCGGGGACTTCTACATTGGAGGTTCGACAACAGTGGATTGGGCATGTGCTCACCGATCATTCGGTGCTAACACGCCAGACTGTTACTCGGTTGGTAGAGCAACTTGCAGTGCAATCTCGTCTTGCCGTCACTGAAACGGGTGGCGAAGAGCACGAAGGTAACACGCGATATATCACAGTGGATGAAGTCACAGCAGATCTGCAGACCGATGCGTATCTGAATGGACAGATTCGTCTGACACTACAGCAGCGGATTCGCCGTCCGGGTACGAATGTACCTTTGATTCGTGAGATTCACCATAGCAAAGGTATGGAGTAAACGTTAGTCGAGAGGAACCTTCTATTAGAGGTTGTTCAAAAAGCCCGCTTTTGATTACAAAGGATGCCTAACGGCATCATCAGCATCGAATATGGAATTCAGCCGAAAAAGCATATGCTTACGATGATTGTTTCCTTCTGAAACATGTAGTTGCTCACGTAGTTTTCCATACGCTCTGCTACTCCATTTCTAACTTCATCCCATCTTCTCGGTACTGAAAACCGATCTTTTTGAACATGCACTTTTAAGAGTGGTTCCAGATTATAGCTTTGAAATGATAGATGTGGCTTCAATATTATAGCTTCATATTCATAGGATCAAAAATTCATAGATCAAGCTTAAAGATCATCGTTTCACGAAATTAGTAGTCCAACAAATGAGGTGAGATGGCAATGGCAAGCTCAGTGAAAAAAAGCAAACAGACAGCCCCGCGGTATACACGGGCAGAATTGATGAATCATGCAGAAGCCCTCTTTGCCGTTAAGGCAGAGGTGCTGTACGGTGCGCTGTACGAAGCGGCGCAAGAGACGTTTTCCATTGAAGAAACGCAAGAACGAATTAACCAATTTATGAAAGCGAAGGTGAAGGGATAATGGCAGGTGGAAATTGGGAGCAAACGAATCGTCCGGTCCTTCCGGGCTTATATATGAATTTTCAGGCGGCAGCCTCCTCGGCCATTCAGGCAGGTACGCGGGGAACGGTCGTGGTACCAATCAAGGCCAACTGGGGTCCTGTGGGGACTTTTGTTGAAGTAGGGAGCGAAGCGGCGATTGAACGTATCTATGCGGCGAATGTGCTGGATAACGGTACGGCTTATACTTCCTTGAAGCTCGCCCTGTTGGGTGGGCCGAAGAAGTTGCTCGCTTATCGGGTAGCAAGTGCTGCGGCCAAAGCAGCCACGCTTACTTTGAAGGACAGCAGTGATGCCAATGTTCTGCAACTGGATGCGAAGTATCCGGGAGATCGTGCAAATAGATTCTACGTCACCATCCAGCCAGGTGTGATTGATAATACGAAGCATGAAGTGCGCCTTTTTGAAGGCAACCGGATGTTGTATGCGCTCCTGACAGCGGATATTACAGCAGCTTCTCTGGCAAAAGAGATCAACGCGGATGAACAAAATGTCTGGTTAACGGCTCAGGCGATTGGCGATGATGCAGGTGTAGTTGCAACAATTGCGGGTGCGGCATTCAAAGGCGGCGTAAGTGGCAACGATGACCTGACCAATGCAGAGTACATTGCTGTACAGGGCGCGCTGGAAGGGGAGCAATTCGACGTCTTGGCTTTGGATCAGGCGGCTGATGCACCTCTGCTTGCGAGTTTTGCGGCATGGGTGAAACGTGTGCGTAGTGAAGGTAAACCGGTGGTGGCTGTATTTGGCGGTTCCTCAGCGGATGACACTTCTGCTACAGCAGCACAAAAAGCGGCAGCACGTTCGCTTGCGCTCAACCATGAAGGTGTGATTAATGTCGGTACAGGCGTACGCCTTGGAGATGCATTCTACAGCTCGGCGGAAACATCCGCCTATGTTGCAGGTCTGATCGCCGGACAACGTCTGAACCAATCCACAACCTATGCAGCTACTCCGTTCGATGATGTGACACGTCGCTGGACGCGTGCAGAACAGGAGCAGGCGGTACAGAATGGCGTATTTATTTTCTTCCATGATGGACGCCAGGTGAAAGCACTTCGTGGTGTAAACACACTGGTAACGCCAGCCGCTGGACAGAATAATGCGTGGAAAAAAATCCGTTCCATTCGTGTTTTGGATGCGATCAACACGGATTTGCAGCGCTCCGCGGAAGATACGTATATCGGTAAAGTGAACAATACTGAAGAGGGTCGTCAAGCACTGATTAGTGCCATGAAGGCCTATTTGGCGTTGCTCGCACAGAGTAATGTGATTGAAGCTGACGGTTACGATGTCATTCTTGATCCGGCGTATTATGGCACTGCTCCAGTTCTCAAACCGGAAGCGGATCAGGTATTCCTGCAATGGAACGTGAAGCTGACGGATGTGATGGAGCAGTTGTTTGGCACATTTTACGTGCAATAAGGTTGTGTGAAAGGAAAACGCGATTTTTTAATTTTAAGGAGGAAAATATATGTTGGATGCGTCAAGAGTAATTCTCGGTACCCATGGTCAGTTGCATATCGATGGTGTGTGGCAGACAAACATTAACAAGTTGGAAGCGAGTGTGGAGATTGAAAAGCGTGAGCTGAACCTGGTCGGTAACGACTGGAAGGTGCACAAAAACGGCGCGAAAAAAGGAACAGGCACGATGACGGGCTACAAAGTCACTTCCGATATGATCCAGCGCGGCTTCACCAAATTCGAGATTATTTCCAAGCTGAACGACCCAGAATCGTATGGACATGAGAGTGTATTGCTGAGAGGTTGCATGGTGGACAAAATCCAGCTTGCCAACTGGACAGCTGGCGAAGAAGTACCGGAAGAAACAGGCTTTACGTTTGAAGGATTTGAATTGCTGAATCCGATTGTGGCGAACTAAACTTTGAAATAGGCAAGTGATTGAGTTAGTTGCTTAAGCTTGGTTGCATAGTTACTTCATATTAATATGGACACCAATGCGGGCCGAGATGATCTCGGTCTCTTTGTTGTCTCTACAGGCTTGGAAGCTGGCATAGATGAACCCATTTGTGAAATAAGAAGGAGATAACGCCCGATGAGTATGAATGAAAATATGTCCGAAGAACAGATCTTGGATCAGTTGTTTGAAGCAGCAGAACGTCTGCCAGAGGAGAATGTGCGCATTCAGCGTCTGGATCTGCTGTTGACTTTGCGTGGACTGACGTCTTCCAAAGTGGATCACATTCGCGAACGCTGTACGATTCGAAAAACGACCAAAGGCCGCACCGAGGAAAAGGTGGATACCGAAACGTTTAACGCGCTGCTCATTTCTGAAGCAACGGTGAAATTAAAAGTCCGCAGCCTGGAATTGTCCGGCTGGGGGGATACCCGTATTACTGGCCGTATGAAGCTATCTGGTGGCGAACAGGCGGTACGTCGTATGTTGCTGGCTGGTGAATTGGATGCCGTAGGTGATAAAGTGCTGGAGCTGTCCGGCTTCGGTGTGGAGATTGAAGACCTAAAAAACTGATTCACTCCGGCGGGATGACCACGTTCCTGTATCACATGTGGGTACGTCATCATCTCCGGCCCGGAGAGTTCTGGTCTTTGCCACGTGGGGAGCGCTCGCTGTTAATTGCGTTCTCGGAAGAGGAAATGTCAGCGATAACTTCGCAAATGAATCGATAACGAAATAGGCTAGGAGGTGAAAAAATGGCAGAAATGATTGTAGGTTTATCCAAATCTAATGCGGAAATGCGGACAACCCTTCGATACCTAGATCAGATCCAACGCTCAACCGAACGTCTGGGCAGAGTTCGTTATCAGAGTCTGATTAAGGTGAACAATGAACTGAGAACGACAGGACGCAGGTTGGAGCATATTTATAGTATGGCTGTGCGAATCAGCAGGCTGCGAATTACACCGACGATTGGGTTGATTGATAAGCTCAGTCCAGCGTTGGATCGCGCATGGGCGAAACTGAACAGTTTCAGGGACCAGATGGTTACGGCTTCGGGCACAGTATCGCTTGAGGTTCGGCAGAAGATCGAAGTGGCGATGGGCAAAGGTGGGCCAACTGGCCCAACTATGGCTGTCATGATCCAGAACAACAAAAACATTACTAACAATACGAAGGAAGAAGAACCTAAAAAGTGGTGGGAAAACGTACTTGCAGCGGTCCAAGCATTCAATGATTTGAAGGATGCAGCCTTTAATGTAGGAGATATTTTTAAATTGTTCAAAAAGAAAAAAGAAGAAAGTCCTGCATCAGATCCAACCAGAAGTCCAGCATCCAAATGCTGCTGTTGTACAGGTGGAAAGATGGGCAAGAACCGTAGAGTTCGTTCACCGAATGCGGATGGTGGTGGATCAGATCGTGGAAGACGAAATTACCGAAGTGGTAGAAGGTCTAGTAATCGTTCGAACCGGGGCCCATCACCAGTACCCAATCCTGTACCTGATACTCCGACTCCTCCGGCCGATCGCAACCGTAATAGGGGAGGCGGTAGAAGAATACGAGGAAGCGGTAGATTAGGATTTGCGGATGGTGGATTGGGATCTTTAACTGACATGCTGGCTGGTAATGGATTGATGGATAATTTAAGTAGTGGCTTTGCCAAAGGAGCAAAAAGGTTGCTTGGACCTATCAGCATGCTTGCTGATGTAGCGAATGTAGCGACAGCACCTCCGGAAGAGCGTGGCCGAGCGGTGGGTTCGATGATTGGCGGCACAGCAGGTACTGCGATTGGTAGCGCCATCGGTAGCGTTCTTTTGCCTGGCATCGGGACATGGGTTGGTGGTGCAGTAGGTGGTTGGGCCGGAAGTACAGCAGGTGGCTGGATTGGAGACAAAGCGAAGGATATTGGAAACTTTATGTCTAGTGCTACCGAAGGTGTAGGTGATGCATTGTCAGGTGCAGCCGATTACGTCTCTGAGAAAACAAAAAAAATCACCGATGGCATATCCAACTTCTTTGGTTTTGGTTCCAAAAAAGAAGAGAAGACGATCTCGGCAGCAACGGTGGCCGCACCGTCTCCAGTTGCAACAGGCCCCCAGATGGCCCCTGCCTATATGCCACCGGCACTGACTATGACAGGCCCAGCCGCATATATGAACAGCAAGGTAGGCCAGCCTACCTCTGCTGGATTCATGGGTACAAGCATAATGCAGAACCAAGCGATGGCGGCTGGTAACGGCGCGCAGACGACTGGAAAAACGTCCACGATGACGGTACGGATATCCGAAGACCAGATGAGCAGTCTGTCCGGTTACTTGAAGGATTTCAAAACCGAAACTACCAATCAGATTGCGATCAATATTCCACCAGGTGCGGTGCAGGTGACCGTGCGCGAAAATGCGATTGATTATGACGCAGTTTCTCACCAGGTGGGGCAACGGATATCTAACGAGTTCCGCCGTGCGATGCAAAATCGCAAAACAATTATGGCCTAAGCAGAAAGGAGGCCGCAGATATGTCTGTACTTGAAGATAAAGTTGGTCCTAACAAAATGTCATTTACGTTGAAGGATGGCAATACTCCATTTCAATTTCCGGTAAACCCTGAAGAAGTTAATATTTCCAGATCTAAGGGATATGAAACGGTCAATATGTTGGAGCATGGCGAGTTTGATTTTGCACAAGGGGAGAAGGTGAAGGAGATCACCTTCTCTTCTTTTTTTCCGAAACGATATGATCCGTCCTATTGCATGGATGAAAAATATTTTCTGGATCCACGCGTGGCGATGAATGTGTTGAACACTTTTCTCATCTCCAAAAAGCCGCTGCGTTTCATCATTTCAGAGACGGGCGTGAACGTGCCTGTTTTTATTGTTTCGCTTAATTCGAGCTTTCGTGGGGGGGAGACAGGGGATATTTATTTCGACCTGACCCTACGCACATGGCGGGATTCCAAGGTGGAGAAGGTGGGCTCTGCGGCATCCGCGAGCAAGTCAGGTTCGCGTACCGATTTGAAAAAGAACAGCAAGACCTACACCGTCAAATCTGGCGACTCCCTGTCCAAAATAGCAAAGCTTGAGCTGGGTAGCAGTTCCAAATGGAACGAGATCTACAAGCTCAACGCAAAGATCATCGGGAGTGATCCGAACCGGATCAAGCCCGGACAAAAGCTGGTGATGCCATGACCTACAAGGTCATTGTCGACGACAAATACGACATCACCAAGTTGGTGGAGACGATTACGCTGAAGGACTCGCTTGACCAGATTGCCTATCAGGCTAACATCCGGCTGGCGGTGTCTGCATCTTCCGGTCTGCCTTCGATCTCACCGGGTATGGCGGTGCGGATTAGCGGGGTTCCTTTTGGCGAAAAATCCATGGTTCATCTGCTGCATCCTGCGGTCATCTGGGAGGTGGAAAGCTCGAACAGCGGCACTAAGCGGCTATCTCTCACGGTGTACGACCGAATGATATATCTGGAAAAATCGGAGGATGAGTTCCTGTTGCCGAAGGATCAGACTGCTACGCAGCGACTCAAAACCTACGCCAAAGAGTGGAAGATTCCATACGCTACATTGCCGGAAACCAAGACAAAGCTGGGAAAAGCCGTGTATCGGTCACAGACGATCTTCTCGATGATGTTTGCCGATCTGAAGGAAACGGCGAAGTCCGGCGGGGAGATGTATCATCCACGGATGACCCCCGGCGGGTTGCAGCTCTTTCAGGTCGGAAGTAATGCAAAGGTATATGAGCTGGATCGACTAATTGATCTGACCCAGATGCGTACGCTCGAAGGAGCGGTTACCAAAGTTAAAGTCATGGCAGCTTCGGAGTCCACGAGTGGCAAAGAGGTCCCTTCCAAAGTGCTCGCGATTGAGCAGAATGGTGTGGAAGAACTGGGCACATTGCAAAAGCTGATTGAAGACGATCAGGTCAAAACAGCAACCGCCGCTAAGAAACTGGCGAAAAGTCATCTGACGGGGATTCAGGAGACCTTTACGATATCCGCACCGGATGTGAATACGATTCGCGCCGGGGACGCAGTGTTGTTGAAAGGATTGAAGCTAATCGTGATGTCGGTCAGCCGTGATCTGTCTGCCGGACCTGGAACGATGACGTTGGAGCTGGGGACTGCTGAGCTGGTGAAAAGGAGGTATTACCTTGAATAAAGATGATCCGTATGGGCATTTTGCCGACGTCATGCGGGGCGCGATGAGTACCCATTCTCGTCAGGCCTTGAGCGGTCTGGGAGCAGTACTGGGTACGATGACCTCATCCGGCGTGAAGCTGGATGATTTCAAGCACGAAGTGCAGGATTATCTCGTGGCCGAGTTACCGGGCACGCTTGGACTGCCGGAGCGCGAGGCTGCTGGCGCGATTTCCGGTATACCTGACGTGGCAAATGGCGGAACGACGGGCACGGGACGGTTTCTTTTGCAAGAAGAGGAAGTGGAAGAAGCGGTGTGGTCTCTTGGTAAAGGATTAAAAGCGGGAGATCGCGTGCTGGCGATGCGGGTGAATGGCGGTAACGACATTGTGGTGCTGTGTAAGGTGGTGAGTGCGCATGCCTAGTTTGTTCCCGGAAACGGGTGTGGTCTGGGGAGATGAGGAGGATCTGTCGGGGACGGCTTCGGATGAGGTACGCTTTGGACGGAGCTGGCGATTCGATTATGATGCAGGGGATTTTGTATTGACCCCGAGTGGCAAAGTAGCTGCGGCGGGTGCGCATGAAGCCTGGGTGCAGTGGTGTATTAAGGCAGTGAAAACGCCACGGTACAGACATGTGATTTACTCCCGGAACTATGGTTCGGAGCTGGAGGATCTGGTAGGGCAGGGTGATAGCCGGGGTGTGATGGAAAGTGAGATTACACGGATGGTGACGGAGACGTTGCTGGCTGATCCACGCACGGATTCGGTAGACCAGTTCACGTTCGATTGGAATCGGGAGCAGTGCATGTTCTCTTGTCGGGTGGCGAGTGTGCAGGAAGAGATGTTTATTCTGGAAAGTGAGGTGATCTGACGGGATGGCTGAGATTCCGCGTTATTTGGAGGACCAGACGGAGGAACAGATTATGCAGCGTATGCTGGATCGTCTGCCCGCGGATCTGGATAAGTCGGAGGGTTCGTTCCTGTGGGATGCGGAAGCTCCAGTAGCGTTTATGCTGTCTGAGGCGGCGTTGTGGGCGCAGGAATTACTGCGGCGGGGGTTTGCAAGTACGGCTGCGAGCAGTGATCCGAATTTTCGTTCGGAAGAGCTGGATCTGCGGGCGGGAGAGCACGGTATTACGCGGCGAGCTGCTGTGGCAGCTCAGGGTGCTGTGAGATTCGCGGGTACGCCGGTGAAAGTGGTGCCTGCTGGAACGGTCGTAGCTACGCTCGCGGATGAAGTATCTGCTGAAGCTTCGCTCGAATATGAGACGGTAGGACGTGTGGAACTGGATGCTGAGGGCTCCGGTGTGGTAGGCGTGCGAGCGCTTGTTGCCGGAAAAGAGAGCAATGTGCCTGCGGGCACGGTAACTGTGTTGTCTACACCTGTAAGTGGCGTGACCTCTGTCACGAACGTTGATGTGATCAAAGGCGGTGCGGATATTGAGGCCGATACGGCATTGTTGGAACGCTTTTATGCCAAAGTCCGCAACCAAGGGACAAGCGGCAACAAAGCACAATATGTGCAATGGGCCAGTGAAGTGCCAGGTGTTGGTGCAACGCGTGTGATTCCGTTATGGCAGGGGCCAGGCACGGTGGGATTGTATCTGCTTGACACGGACAAACGTGCTGCAGGTACTGATCTGGTGGCGGCTGTGCAGAAGTACGTCGATCCTACGCAGGATGGACAGGGTGAAGGTGTTGCCCCGGCGGGGCCAGTGGTGTCCGTGATGCCCGCCGAGGAAGTGCCAATGAACATTCAGGTGAAGTTGACGTTGGCAAGTGATGCGACATTGGCCGATGTACGGTCATTGATCGAACGCGGGGTGACCGCGTATTTGAAACAGTTGGCTTTTGCCGATCCGCTCGTTCGTTACACCCGTATTGCCGCGATTCTATTGGACATTCCGCCCATTATCGACTATTCGGAGCTGACCGTGAACGGTGTGAGTGACCAGAATATCGAGATGACCGCGAGTCAGGTCGCCGTGCTGGGGGCGGTGGATGTGCATGAGTAGTGTTGGGCAGATGGTGGATGAGGAAGTAGTTAGGGAATGTAGAGACCGAGGAAGATTGGGAGAAATACGCCGATCTGGGTTGGATCTGGTGAGCGAGACGCTCCATATTGATGTGCAAGGAAGGGAGGGGACAGGGCATGAGTGCTCCTTCTATTGTAGATGTTGGACTAACGAGTGAGAAAGGGCGGGAATTGTTCTCGTATTTGCCAAGGTACTATGAGACTTCTCGTGTAATGCAGGCCGATATGCAGGCCAAAGGCACCGAGATGGATCTGTTGTACCAGGCGTTGGATGAGACGCTGGAGCAGTTTTTTGTCCGCACGGCGACGTGGGGGCTGGACTTCTGGGAACAGGAGCTTGGCATTGAGACAGATCGTCTCAAACCTCTGGAGCAGCGGCGTGCGGTGGTGGAGTCGAAGTTGCGCGGGGCAGGAAAGTTTTCGTGCAGGCAGGTTGCGAATGTGGCTGAGGCGTATGCCGGGGGCAAGGTGGATGTAACTTTTCAGTCGGAAGCGTGGAGTTTTACAGTAAGCTTTGTGGATACGCTGGGCATTCCGCCTAATATCGATGACCTCAAACGGGCGATTGAAGAATTGAAACCGGCCCATATGGCCGTGGAATATGAGTATCGTTATCTGGTCTGGGATGATCTGGACAAGCGACAAAAAACGTGGGATGAACTGGATGCCGCGTCCTTGACGTGGAATGAACTGGAGGTGTGGGCGTAATGCCACAAGAAACGGATCGATTGAAGTTACCTCTACCTTTGGGGAACGAGAATGTGACCCGGGAGAGTATTAATGGAATTTTTGAAAAGATTGATGCTGGTGTTGCGACGCAGGCGGATTTGGATACGCTTCGTGAAGCGGTGAGTCAGATGGATATTCCTGATGCGTCTTTGACGCAGAAAGGGAAGGTGCAATTGTCGAATAAGACGGATGGCTCGTCTGAGACGGTGGCGGCGACGGAGAAGGCGGTAAGGGATGCGTTGACAGCAGCTAAAGCAGCAAGCTTGTTGCGTACAGGCGGAGCTATGACAGGACGATTGATTATGAATCAGTGGGGAACGTTTTCTGGCTCTTCAAATGGTTCGGTGTTGTACGGTAGTAACTGTTTTCTTGATGGGAATACATTCAAGTACGAAAACAATCATTCTAACTTAGGCGCTCGTGGTATTTACATGCGGTATTCAGGCGCTGTTGCGACGGAAGTTTACATGTTTGATACAGGCCCGGTCGCAACCACAGCAGGAGCGGTTTTCACGCCAAATTTGGCTCGAATTGTTCACATGGGGGACTTGTTCCAAAAGCACAAATTAACGGCTGATGATGGAAAAAACCAATCATTAGCGGCAGGAACTGACCTTAACTCTGTGGTGGTTAATGGACAGTATAATGGCTATAACTTAGTAAATTCGCCCTTACCGACAAATGCCGACGGATGGTGGTGGTACGTTGAAGTTCAATGCCACACAAATGGAAACGGGTATGTACTCCAAAGGGCTAGTCGGCTCAACGGTGGGGTACAAACTTTGTATCAAAGAACCAGAGAAAATAACACTTGGTCGCCTTGGAGTCCCGATCTTTTTCAGGCTGTGGCTGATGCTAAAAACAGGCATATTATCTCGTCTGTAGCGCCTTCTGGCGGCAATGACGGTGACATCTGGTATCAATACTCATGATAGAGGGGAGGAGCATAATGCATGGCTTTAGGCATTAAGGTTGGCGGGACTTGGAAAACGCCTAATAAGTTATCAGTCAAGGTCTCAGGGAATTGGCGGGCTGTCCAACAAATTTATGCGAAAGCCGGGGGAGTATGGCGACCCATTTGGTCAATCGCACCGACTATGCGTAAGGGTTACGTATGGGGTAGCAATTCATATGTGGTCAAACAATCGGACCATGTCGAATGCTACGCATATAACTCAAGCACGGGCGGCGGCGAGGCAGCTGTGGTGACAAACATACCAGTGGATTTAACTGGCGTTTCTTATGTGGTGTTCGATTACGCTCTAGAAGGTTCATCTGACATCCAATCGGACGGAATCTTTATTGCTTCCTCTTCGCAGATGGGTGGAGCTGGAACATTTGACGCTCGAACGTATCGTGGTTCACTGACGACAAGGACTACAGTCAGCTTAAGCGTGTCCAGTCTGTCCGGGCCCTACTATTTGCGGGCGCACGCTTCAAACAACGGCGGCGTAGCCGTATGGAAACGTGTGCGTCTTTACCGCATCTTGCTGGACAGCAAAGAGATTTGGAACGCCAGTGCGGGCGGATCTTACGTCTAATAAGGAGGCGCGATCATGTCCGATTACAATTATGTGCAATACTACGAGGAAACCGGTAACGTTGTGACCATCTCGACGACAGAACCACCAGCGTCGGATGTGTACGCGGTGGCCAAAACGGAGAAGGACAAGCCGGGCGACGAGTTCACATACACCATAACGGTATTGAATGTAGATATTGAAAAGAGGATTATTGATTCAGACTATTCAGTCCTGAACAACCCGAAGGCGGCGCGGCTTCTTGCTGACAATGCCGCATTGAAAGAGGAAAAACGCCGAGCTGAAAACTGCAGTAGCAGAACTGACTATGATGATCGCTGCAGGTCAGGCATGAGGGGATAAGCGATGACATTTACATCTAACAGCGGACTGGTCAAAGTTTGGGTCAGTTTGGTCATGACCGGCACGTATAAACTGGAACAGGTACCTAATCTATATAACCTTAAAGCAGTCGTGTCGGATGTTATTAACGCAACAGCATAAGCGCCGCAAGGCGTTTTTTATTATGTCCTCTGGAGCGGTCAGGAGGCTTTTCCTATTACAAAGAAGGGTTTGCGGCGGCAGACATGACAGGCACACCAAGAGTAATACTGGATTATTCGGGATCACACGTAAGATGCGCTCGCCTTTTTATATCGCAAATGAGTTGTTGTCCATTATTGAAAATGGAGGCAAACTGGGTGCGCCGATTAAGTCTCTCACAGGATCAGCTCTGAACGTATATTTATAACACGTAAGATCGGATGCTAGTCCTTGTTAAATAGGAGACCTGACTTAATTTCAGTTCTCACCAATAAAAAGGAGGTGAACCATGAGTACAAACCAACTAACCACTGCCATCGCAGACGCTCTGACGCGGCATTTCCCCAACATCCCGATCCAACCTGCAACAGGCGATACAAGCTCCACCTCAGACTCCAAAGGCATCACCTACCGCCTGCTATCCGCCCAACTTACCCGTGAACGAAGCGATCGCTTCGTGCAATCTTACGGCTTTGAAATCCGATGGCTCGATCCAAACGATATCCCGGCAACTCTACCGGACGAACTATTCGAAGCATTGGAAACCATCGACGTGGAGGGAACGTCCTATCGCGCAACGGAATTGCGTTGGGAGACTGAGAACGATACGCCTCGAATGCTGGTGTATTACACCATGCGAACCACCAAAGTGTCGGAGTCCGCCGCTACCATGCAACAACTGGAACAGCGTTCTACTGCACTTAAAGCTGCTAAAGAATAACTATATAAATTGAACTAACATTTACACGAAAACGGAGAGGACAGAAATAACCTGAAGAAGCGGAGCGTGCGCCTTTATCCCTGGATTTTCCCCTTTAAAAAGGGAGTCAAAAAAATCTGGGGATAACAGCGATCGGAAGGTTGTTCTGTCATCGGAGTGGCAAATGTAATTATTCTTTGGTTGAACTTAAATAATCAAATGAGGGGATTAACATGAAAGGAATAGGAGGCGCATTGGCGATGTTTACGAAAAAAGAATCGGACCCTAAAAAAACGGAAGCTCAACAGAAAAACAATCAAAAATACAGCAAAGCACAGTTCGCCGAATCCCGGCAACTTAGCCGGATCGAGAAAGATATTTTGGCAGCAGTTCTGCTGGAAAAACAAACATACACCATAGAAGAAGCGCAAGAACACATCCAACAATTCATGAATGGGGAGGCACAATAATGGCTGGAGGAACATGGACGACACAAAACAAGGTACGCCCTGGCGTATATATGAATTTTGCATCAGAGGGCTCATTGCCGGGAACGGTAGGAGAGCGGGGAACGGTGGCTTTGGCACTTCCATTGTCATGGGGGCAAACAGGCTCAATCCTGACGGTACAAGCAGGTGAAGATGTACAAGCCAAATTGGGCTATGACTGGACAGCACCGCAATTGCTGCTGATTCGCGAGGCATTGAAACGGGCGCAGACCTTGCTTCTTTACCGACTCAATGCAGGTACCCAAGCCAAGGCAACCTTGGATAAACTGACAGTAACAGCCCAACACGGCGGCGTACGCGGTAATGATCTGGCTGTTGTAATCTCTGCAAATATCAATGAACCGGAACAACTGGATGTCTCTACTTTGCTTGCGGGTAAAGAAGTGGACAAACAAACTTCGTCCAGCATCGAAGCTCTGGTATCCAACGCATACGTTACATTTACTGGTGAAGGTGCACTCACAGCTACAGCGTCACTTCCACTAACAGGTGGTTTGGATGGTACAGCATCTAACCAAGAGCATGCTGATTTTCTGACCAAGCTGGAAGTACTGGATTTTAACACGGTTGGTCTGATCTCAGACGATGCTACACTCAAGTCAGTCTACACAGCCTACATCAAGCGTTTGCGTGATACCGAGGGCAAGAAGGTACAACTGGTTCTGTCGGATTATCCGGCTGCAGATCATGAAGGCATTATCAGTGTCAAAAATGGTGTTGTGCTCGCAGACGGTACCGTTCTTACGCCAAAACAAACCGTAGCATGGACTGCCGGTGCAACAGCGGGAGCTAACCTGAATGAATCTCTGACGTTCCGTGCATATGACGATGCCGTGGATGTGAATGGCAGATTGACACATACTGAGACAGAAGCAGCATTGCGCAACGGCGAGTTTGTGTTTACAGCGAGCAGCAACCGCGCGGTGGTGGAGCAGGATGTAAATACGTTCCGTTCGGTGACACCGGATAAGGCACGTCATTTTGCCAAAAACCGTGTTGTCCGTGTTCTCGATGGCATCGCTAACGATATGAAACGGATTTTCGAGTCCTATTATATCGGCAAAGTGAACAATAACGAAGATGGGCGCAGCCTGTTCCGTTCCCAATGTGTCACTTATCTGAAGCAGCTTCAGGATATTGGGGCGATTCAAAATTTCGATTCCAAAACAGATATCACTGTTGCTCCGGGCAATGAAACTGACAGTATTCTGATCGAGATTCAGGTCCAACCTGTGGATTCCGTTGAAAAAGTATATATGAAAGTGAAGGTGGTTTAAGATGGCATTTTTGAAAGCAAGTGACACGATCTCCGGTCAGGAAGGCCGCGCATACGCAACGATTAACGGACAGACGGAAGAAATGTTCTATGTGAAGACGCTGGAAGCAACAGTGGAGAAACAAAAAGCAGAGGTCAAAACCTTGGGTCGCCGCGGCGTACAGCACAAAGCAACCGGTTGGTCTGGCTCAGGTTCCATGACGATCTTTTATACCACTTCCCGTTTCCGCGAGCTGATGCTCCAGTACATGCAGAATGGTGTAGATACGTACTTCGACATTGAAGTGACCAACGAAGATCCTTCCTCTACGATTGGCAAACAGACCGTTACACTCAAAGGCGTCAACCTCGACAGTGTGATTATGGCATCCCTGGATACCGAGGCCGAGGCGTTGGAGGAAGAAGTGAGCTTTACCTTTGAAGATGTCGATATGCCTGTATCGTTCAATCTGCCGAAGTAATGTAGCGTAGAAAGCATAATACCTTAAGATTTATAAAGAGTATAAATTAGCAGCGGGTTTGTAAAAGAAACCTGTTCCACTTGCCTGTGTTACGGGCTATTTGGCGTGTCAAAATACTGTTCTTCGCCGCTTCGTGCGGCGGGGGACCTAACTTTAGAGGAGGAACAATACATGAGTGGATTGAGTATGTTTTTTGCCCAAAATGCAGCAACAGATACAACGGAGGAGTTTATCGTATCCCCCCGATTCAAAGATGAGAAAGGCGAGCCGGTTGCATGGAAACTGCGCAGCATGACCGAGGACGAAAACCAGGAATGCCGCAAAGCAGCTACTCGCAAAATCAAGGGCAAGAACGGTGTCTACACACCCGACATCGATGCGAATGATTACATGGCTCGCCTGATGAGCGCAAGTGTCGTTTATCCCGATTTGAAAAACGCAGAACTCCAGCGTTCATATGGCGTGATGGGGGCGGAATCGCTTTTGCGGAAAATGCTGTTGCCTGGGGAATTTGCTTCGCTCGGTGAACAGGTCCAGAAGCTGAACGGCTTCAATCAGGATATGAACGAACTGGTGGATGACGTAAAAAACTAATTAAAGAGGGCGATTCCGAAGCCAATCTGGCTTATTACGCTCTCCATGAATTAAACATTTTGCCGCATGAGCTAATGGCCTTCTCTATGCGAGAACGAGCGGCAATCTATGCGATGATCTCCATCCGGGTGGAGGAAGAGAAGAAAGAACGGTCCAAGAATCGCGCCCGAAAGAAATAAAAAGGAAAGGAGGGAGAAATGAATGTATGCCATGTTTGCAAGACTGTACCTTACTTCAACACGTATAGTAACGCAATTTCAACAATTACCTGCTGCTATAAGTACCATGTTTAATTCTGCTCGACTGAACAGTATTGCAATGGCATCCAAATTGCTGCAGGGCGTATCCGAGGAACAAGCCAAAGTGAACGCGGCTTTTGCAGAAGGAGCCGGGCGTGTAAGAGCCTGGATCAGCATGATCAAGTCAGCAGGACAAGCGGTTCTTGTTCCAGCAGCACAAGAAGAGGATCTGAAGCATCGCTATATGGCTGCTACGGGTGATGATGCTCAGGGGGAGACGATCTTTAATCGCTACCGTGCGGAAGCTTTCAAGAGCGGACAGAATGTTACGGATGCTTTGAAAGGTACACTATCTCTCATTCCGTATGCACAGAATACGGATCAGGTTGACCAACTGAGAGATATGACTAAACGGTTGAGTATGCTTTCTCCAGATGGGAAAAGTATGTCAGATGCATCCAGTGCCTTGGTTGCTGCCATGAACGGAGACAATGGTGAACTTGCTAATTCTTTTAACATTCCTGCTGAAGCTCTAAGTGGAGCGGGTCTGCAACAAACTATCGATTCATCCAATCTGGATGGATTTATCACCAAGCTTGATGTCATTTTGCAAAAACAAGGCTATACCCAACAGGCTTTTGACACTATGCTGGATTCACCACTACAGAAGTGGAACATGCTTGTGAATCAGTTTAATGGGGTTCTGGGCCAGATTGGACAGGTAGCTCTTGTTGCCTTGACGCCTCTACTAGATCGATTAAATGAGGCATTTGCCAATGGTGAATTCACTGGCATTATTGAATGGCTTAGCAATGCATTTACGGTTGCGGCAAACGCGCTGACGATGCTGGTAAATGGCATTCTGTATATAGCAAGTGTGATCCAACAAAACTGGGATATTATTCAGCCGATCCTTATGGCGCTTGCGCTTGTGGCTCTGGCTTTGGTCATTATCCAAGTTTACAGTTTGGTTGCAGCCTGGTTATTACTGAATTGGCCTATTCTGCTCGTCATCGCTGCCATTGCAGCTGTTATCGGTATTTTAAGCATGATGGGAATATCGGGAACTGAGATTTTGGGAGCAATTATCGGTACATTTATGCTGCTTGGAGAGATGGTAAGGGTTGTGATTGCCACGATGTGGAATCGATTTGCTATATTCGCAGAGTTCATAGCCAATGTCTTCAAAGACCCATTCTATGCATTCCAAAAATTGCTTTACGATTTGGGAATGTTCGGGATGCAGATATTTTACAATCTTATTGTAGGAATTGAGGACTTTCTGGGCAAAGCGATGGGGGCAATTGGGAAGGTAGCTTCCTTTATTAATGATATCTTTGGTACAAATTTTGCTGTCATGTCCGAAGCCGATATCAACATTGCTAGCAAAAGCGTCAAGGGTTGGATGGATACACTGAAATCAATTGAGCCACAAAGTGACAAAGATGTATTCCACATGAAACGGATGGATGGAGAATTCGATCCAAAGGTTTCTGACAAGGGACAAGATATAGCAAAAAATCTATTATCAAAAATACCTTCTCTGCCTGTTCCAAGTTCCAAAGAAACAAAATTACCCGGAAACTTTGGCGGCTCAACTCCCAAAACGCCTTCCATGCCATCGATGCCAACTGCACCTGCTCCCAATATTGTTCCCAACAGCAACATGAGTAACATCAACAAAATCAACAATATCGGACAGGTGGACAAGATCGGTGACGTGGACGGCACAGTGGATGTGACGAGCGAGGATCTGAAACTGATGCGTGAGCTTGCAGAGATGCAGGCGATTCAGCGATTTGTCAGTCTGACGCCAACCGTTCAGGTCACCACAGGGGATATCAACAGCGGACATGATGTGGACAGCATCATCAGCAAAATCACCGATGGACTGAACAGTCAGATCGTCTCCAGTGCCCAGGGGGTGTATGGATAAGTGGAATATTATATTCAACTAAGCTTCAATAACCGCTCCGAATACATGTTTTTCCCGGTGACACCCGAGAGCATTGAGTTTTCGGATTCGGGAGATGGCAGTACATTTAACGTTAGCGCTTTGGGTGAAATTAACGTGATCAAGTCGCCGAAGCTGCGTGAAGTCAGTTTCAGCGGGATTTTTCCGGCAGACTACAGCCCGTATCATCTGAACTACGATGCAAGACATCCGGCAATTCAGAAGCAGTTTTACCGTGATCCCTATGAATATGTGAAAAAGATCATCCGCTGGATGCAGACGGGCAGACCCGTCAGACTGTTCTTTTCCAGTGCAAGGTACACTATTAATATGGCGGTTTCCATTGAGAGCTTCGACTGGAAGGAGACAGCGGGTACGGTGGGGGATATTCAGTATGATATCAAGCTGAAGCAGTTCATTTTCTATGCCGCCAAAAAAGTAGTGCCACTCAAGGACAGCAAGGATACGGCTGCTTCAAAAACAAAAACCAAATCCTCCCGGCCCAATGAAAAAATCCAGCCCAAGACTGTCACACTCAAAGCCGGAGACTCCTTGTGGTCTGTAGCCAAAACCCATTTGGGAGATGGATCTCGCTGGAAAGAACTGCAGAAGCTGAATGGCATCAAAGATGCACAACTGAAGAAGCTGCCGATTGGACTTGTGATCAAGCTTCCGTGAAAGGAGAGGGAATATGCAAGAGCAGATCAGGCTGGATGATAAGCTGGCAAACATGAAGGAACGGTTATTGCTGGATGACAAACAGGGCAACATCTGGGACATTAGCGAAATTGCCGGCGACATTACGTACAAAACCTCCCGTATCGGCAAGCCCTCCTCTCTGGAATTCACGTTGATCAAGGGCAGCCTGTACCAGAATAAGCAATTCACCTATGAGAATGGATTTGTCGTGAAATATATCAGCAACGAGGTAGGCATATTTTACGGATATATCTTCTCGGTGGATAGTGGCAAGGACGAAAGTGTCAAAATCAAAGCCTACGACCAGACTCGTTATCTAACCGCGAATCAGACTTACAAGTTCGTTAACGCAACGGCTACGGATGTGATCAAACGAATTGCCAAAGACTTTCTGTTGAAAACAGGTGATCTGATTCAGCCAAAGTATGTTATTCCGCGCATGTTATTTGATAACAAAAAGCTGATCGACATGATCTGTGAGGCGCTCGACCGAACGCTCATCTATGGTGGTAAAAACTACATCTTTTACGATGATTTCGGCAAACTTGTGCTTCGGGATGTGGAAGAGATGCCTTACGGCTTTGTTATTGGGGATAACAGTCTGCTCACGGATTACAGTTATACGCGGTCAATTGACGACCAGACGTATAACAAGATTAAGCTGTATCGGGATAACAAGGATACGGGAAAAAGAGAAACGTTTGTTCATCAGGATTCAGGCAGCATCCGTCAATGGGGGCTGCTTTTTTTGTACCAAAAAGCGGATGATGGCCTGAACGAAGGTCAGATTGATGAAATGCTCAAGACCCTGATGACCCTCCGCAATCGCGAGACGCAGACGTTGAAGGTGGATGCGCTTGGTGATTTCAAGGTGAGGGCAGGCAGTTTTGTCAACATCCAGATCGATGAACTGAAGATTAATCAATATTTTCTGGTAGACGAATGTACGCATAAGATACAGGGGGGCGTGCATACGATGTCACTGGATTTGAAGGTGGTGTAACGATAAATGATGCTGGACGTGATTAAAAAGGCGGCGGTGGCTGCCGTAGATGCCAAGTCTCCCGTTCAGATAATGTACGGAAGCGTGACAAACACGCAGCCTCTGGAGATTACCGTTGAACAACGGCTGGCATTGGCTGAGCCTTTTCTGGTACTGCCAGAGTCCGTAGTGAACAAAGCTTGGACCGTGGGTGATCATGTCTTGTTGTTACGTGTTCAAGGCGGAGACAGCTTTGTCGTGCTGGATCGGCTGGTGAATCCATGATTCCACAGGGTGCGCAGATAAGTGCAGAAGATCAGGAAGAAGCTGTTGTGCTTCCAAGTCTAACGTATGTATTTCAAGCTTCAGGACAACGAATTGGAAGATTGCAACTGGATGGAAAAGATGCGGTAAAACAGGCGGTGTATAAAGCGTTGTCTACACGCCGCTACGAGCATCTAATCTATTCCTCGGATTACGGCATGGAATGGTCCTGGGAAGGAATGGCCGGGAGATCCATGGTTGAATCGGAACTGGAGCGCTGGATTCGCGAAGCGTTGCTTCCGGATGATCGTATATCGGATGTAACGGAGTTCGATTTTGTCCACGAGGCCGATGGAGTAAGGGTTTCGTTTACCGTGGAAACAGATTTTGGCAGCTTCAGGGAAGAGACGGAGGTGAACATGAATGTATGAAGAGCAGACGTTTGAAGTTATTTTAAACCGAATGCTGGATAGGGTACCAGATGGTGTGGATAAACGTGAAGGCAGCATTATCTATGATGCGCTTGCGCCAGCGGCTGTGGAAATGGCTCAGATGTATATCGAGCTGGATGTGAACGCCAATCTGAAGTTTGCAGATACAGCCTCTGGAGAGTATCTGGATCGCGCGGTGGCTTGGTCGGGCATTAGTCGGAAGCCGGCCACGAAGGCGCGTTGGGTTGGTAGTTTTCGGGATAACGAAGGGAAGCCTGTTGAAGTTCCTTTGGAGAGTCGTTTTTCCACTGGGGATCGGGTGTATGTTGTTGTGGAACGCATCGCGGCAGGGCAATATGTGTTGGAATGTGAGGTCGCGGGAGCGGAAGGTAATGAATATACGGGGGCACTGCTGCCCATCGATTATATTGCTGGTCTTACCACAGCCGAATTGACACAGTTGCTGGTTCCTGGAGAAGACGAGGAAACGGATCAGGCTTTGTATGACCGATATCAGGACAAAGTTTCCCGTCCGGTCACGAGTGCGAACAAATATCAGTATGAGTTATGGGCACGGGAAAACTCCGGTGTGGGCAAAGCAAAAGCTTTTCCACTGTGGGACGGTCCCGGTACAGTCAAAGTGGCATTGCTGAATAACGAAATGCAAACACCTGCTGAGGCGGTCATTGAGGCAGTTCAGAAATATATCGATCCAACCCAGGATGGAATGGGCGAAGGTGCTGCTCCAATTGGACCTGTGGTTACGGTGGTGGGGGCGGAAGAAGTACCCATTGATGTGGAGGTGCAGGTCACACTTGCTTCTGGTTCAACGTACGAGGGCGTGAAGACACTAATTGAAACGGGAGTTATGGCGTATCTGAAAGAACTGGCTTTTGCCGATCCGTTGGTGCGTTGGACACGTATTGCCAATGTCATTCTGGATATCCCACCCGTGATCGACTATAGCGATCTGCTGGTGAATGGTGGTATGTCCAATCTGGAGATCGCCCCCGGCGCCGTAGCCGTTCTTGGGACGGTGAAGGTGACATGAGTAAATCAGAGATGTTAATGACTCTTTTGCCCCCGTTGTATGAAAATGTGCTTGAGATGCAGCTTCTCACGGAGACCGAAGGTGTAGAGCTGGACAAGCTTACGGTGGGTTTGGAAAGTGTGCTGGATCAATTCTACCCGGAGTCTGCGACCTGGACATTGGAACGTTATGAGCGGGATTTGCAGATTCCGACGAATCAAGCCAAGCCAGACGACCAGCGGAGATCCGTAATCATTTCCAAAATGCGCGGCAGCGGCAAAGTCTCTGGCTCGATGCTCAAGAACGTGGCGCAGGCCTACGAAAGCGGTGGGATTGATGTATCTGTGTCGCCCGAGGAATACTTGATCCGAATTCGCTTTATCGACACATGGGGCTTGCCGCCCAATCTGGACGATCTTAAGGCAGCAATTGAGGATATTAAACCGGCACATATGACCGTGGACTATCGTCTGCGGTATTTGACGATTGCGGAAGTGGAAAGCATGACGCTGGCTGAGATCGAACAGACCCGTCAGGATAAATTTTTAGGAGGTGGAGCTTAAATGAATGAACCAAAAACACCGAATCTTGGGTTGAATAAAATTGACCGTTCCTCGCCATCGACAACCTATTTTGATCTGGATAAGTATTTGGATCAGAACTGGGAGAAGGTTGATGACGGTGTAGGGCAAGTGGAAGAAAAGGCTGAGGAAACCGCAGCACAGGTGAGTAGTATTCAGGAGCGGTTGGATACCGAGAAGCGTAGATCGGTGACGTTGGAGCCTGGATTGCAAGTTGTTCATGCTAGACGTTCCTCGGCATTTAAATTGGAAGGATTGAAGGGTCGAACGCTTGTGAACTTGTTGGGGCGGGATGGAGGCTTTGAGGGATATAGTAACTGGGGTATAGGCGCTGCGTCAGCAACTTTAGACACTTCTACGTATGCCCAGGGAAGTCTGAGTTCATTAAAAGTAACCCTTGCCTCGACTAACAGCAACATAAGCAAGGAAGTGTCTACGTCAGTCGGTAAGACATATGTTCTAGTAGCTGATATCAAAAACGTATCAACTAGTAGCGCATTCGTTTCAATATCCACTGTAGTTAACGGAAATAAAGTAACGGGATCGACCTTTGGGACTTCATTCGCTAGCTTCACGGCGACAGCCTCAACCCATGCGATTGCAGTTGTTGGTAGCGGGGTAGCGGGGCAAGTATTCAATGCGGACAATGTCCGCCTTTACGAAGTCAGTGCAGCAGAATACGCAGCATTGAACAGCATGACTCCGGAACAGGTAGCAGATAAATATCCATACGTTGATAGTGTTCAACCTGTGCGGAATCCATACGTAATTCGTTATGGAGAGAATTTGTTGCCTTCATTTTATGAAGCTGCGTTAATTACCAAAAATTCCAAGATAATCAGCCCATATGTGTATGAACAAACATCAGAATCTACAGATCCATGGACACGGATCCTTGTCACTATCTGTCCACAAAAAGATTATCATTTATCTTTCTCAACTTTAAAAGGTAAGGGTATGTTAGCTGTTTTTTCTGTAGACGAGCAGACGGTACTACTTAATTACAGTAACAATGGCGGAACGTTCAATAGCGGTAATCTTACGCAAATTTCTGTTTATGTCAACGGCACGGGAAACCGTGCTGACACAATTATTAACCCAATGCTGACGCTCGGCAACATGCCAAAACCATTCAAACCACGCGAAGACACTATGCTCGCATTGCAAACGGATCTATACGCTGATCCATTGACCGAGACTAATGCTGATGAAGTTTTCGAGAAGGACGGTCAATATTTCAAATTAAAGAAGTGGCAAAATGTTGTCTTGGATGGAAGCAAGCTTACATCTTCAATAGTTGGCAATAAAGCAGGATATAAAACACTCTATCCTAAATTACCAGGAATCGATTATAACTATGATTCTGTAGGGGAAGCAGTTGCTGTTAAATACAATGGGAAAATCTTAACTTGGGGACAACACGAAGCAAGTGCAGATGGATGGGCAGTTGATAGGATGAATAGTAATTTTGCTATAAGCGTTTCTAACTCAGACAGTGGATGGGGAGACTCATACACGCCAACAGTCGAAGAGCGGTATGCATATTTCATGGGATGGACAATGCGTAACATGAGTGCCAGCGCTTACAATGATCCGACAAACGCGGCTCAAAAAACATGGACGCCGATAGGATATTCACCTCCAGCTAACTGGAATAGCACATGGGCACATTTAAGAACATCAGTACCAGTAAACGAGAGTTCTCCCTCTATTAAAGATGGGACAATTTCGTCATACCAGCTTGTATATCAACTTGCAACGCCAACTGTCGAAGCAATCACGTCAGAAGGAAAATTGACGTTAGTTGAAGGTAATAACCAAGTTGAAGTCGACACGGGCATCATGCTGCGTGAATATACGCCGGCCTCAGAAAATACGGTAAATATTGTCGGTAGACGTGAGATTAACTATACATCTGTTCCGCACTCATTGCTTAAAACTAAAGCAAGGAATATTCTCGCGATTTATAAAAATGGTGCTAAAGATGATCGATGGGCTATTGGTAGAAACGTGATGGATGCTTACGGAACAGCAAGAGCGAATCTGGTGAAAGATGCGTTTGATCCGTCAGCCACGTACACGGTAACTTACTTTATGCTGGACACGTCTCCGGTTGCTCAATTCGTCGGATCAATAGCCGAAAATGAAAAGGCATTGCTTACGGATATGAACGATCTCATGCGTCAAAACGCGGGGGCGGTGTCAGTGGTCGAGACCGCGGTTAACGAGGCTGTTCGTACTTTGCTGCAACAACAAAATAAACGAAACGTTTGGGGGCCGATTGAATAATGGCAGATACAATCAAAAATTTATTCGAAGGTAACGTACCTACCACGTCTTCGAAGGTATATACCGTCCCAACGAATAAGTATGCTGTGGTTAAGTCAGCTATTATTTGCAACTACAGTGCGTCTGACGCGTTATTTACTTTGACTATCGGCGGATCTCGTATCGCTCAAAACCATGTGATAAAGCCTGGCGCTACTTTAGTTCTTTCCGAATTAGATATTCCAATAATTCAAGGAGAAGAAATTTATATATCATCTAACATTTCTGGATTGTCCATATTTTTAACTGGATTCGAACGAAATTATGAACCGGCAGGATATCCTTTCGTAAAGGTAACAGCGACCAGTGCAGACTCTATTCCTTCAAATGACTTTGATTCTATCATTCGCTCTATTATCATTTGTAATGGACACGGAAGCGTATCCTCGGAGGTGTCTATGAATACTGGTTGGTATTTGATAAGTAAGAAAGTCATTAAAGCAAGAGACACGCTTATTGTTCCGTTGCCTAAGGTATTCTTACCTAAGGGAAGGCCGACCAACTTTATTTCAACTGGAACAAATAGTTGGGTGACGTTGATTTTAGAAAAGGCGGTGCAGTAAATGCCGTTAATTGATAATTACTTGCTGGACAATTACTTGATTGACGGGCCGAAGGTATTTCCCGCTACGATCAATGAGCGAACAATTTCTGTTCCGTATACCATAATATCTCCAAACTCAAAAAGAGATGTCTTCTTATTCGATATTCCTTTAGGGATTCGCATGTTTAACGCATTTTCGAAATTGGGTCCTATCATGAGTTTTGATAGTGTATATGCTACGCCTCAATTAGTATTAAGAAATACAACAGGTTCCGTGAATAGCGGAGTTGTGTTGAACGTACATCCTTACCCTAATCGCTTGTCTATGCTCATGGTCGATTTTGTGAAAGGGAAGATGAATGGAATCACCATCAATTCACAAAGTGATGGGTATGTTTTTTCTAACTTATCTACGATAGATTTTGCGGCCAGTGGCTTGAACTTGAACATGCCCTTTGGATTGTACATGAGAGGTACATCCACCACGGCTACTGGTGGCGGTATGTGGATTGATAGTGCCTTGTTAGAAACCTACTTCACTTAAGAGGGATTGGTTTTTTCCTCTGTAGTTTGGGAAGCTTTTGGGTGATCATAGAGAGATAAACAAGGGGGAAAGGGTGTGACGTTGTGAGCCGTGAAAGCTCATACCGCATACTCATTTTTGCCATATCAAAAACACGAAAGGTAGTGGAAAAATGAACGAACAAGAGCCGAAAAATAAAATCGGTATGAAGGTCTACTGCGACTTGCAATTCGGGAACGTATTCGTGATTACGCCAGAGAGCGCCGGGATCGTCGTCGAAACGACACGGGAGCAGGATTTCAAGTTGTATAAAGCGTTGGACGATAAAGTTCCCGATAGCATGGGTATGATTCAGCTTGAACATGGCGAATCATGTTTGACCGTGCCGAGGGCGGTATGATTACACGCGTTGATTTGGAAACATTGGAACCACTCTTTGACTACCCGCTAAAACCCGATGAAGAACCACAACCGCCTGCCATTTCATTAACGTCTCAAATTGCCGAATTGGCGGCAGAAAATCAGCGATTGCGGGAAGAAAACAACACGAATAAATAGGCGCTCATGGGATTACACATGTTGCTGCTTAGTTAGATGCCTAATGCGGAATAAACTTGCTTGGCTGCTGGATTTGATGGGCTGTAGCATTCATGATGGGAGGTGAGACTATGTTAGCTATATAGGTAATGATGGTTCATTAAGGAATGATCAAGTTGGAGTCTGTACCAGTTCAAAGCCGTGATAAAGTGGCGGAAGCTCTGCGAGTTGGAGATATGGACCAAAACGGAAAAATCACTTAACAAGCGTTCCGAATACGGAGCGCTATTTTTATGCCTTCTGGAGCATTTAGTATTTCAATATTAAAAGGAGGTGAAACCATGGAAAGATGGGACACCCTATGGAAATGGGGAATTGCACTAATGAGCAGCTCAGTAACCTACTTCTTCGGTGGTTGGTCAGGCGTACTCGGCGTACTACTTGTGTTCGTCATCCTCGATTACCTAACGGGCATTGCGGCAGCAGGCATGAGTGGCAAGCTAGAAAGTAACGTTGGGATGTTCGGCATCGCCAGAAAGGTGTTTATATTTGCAATGGTATCGGTGGCTCATCTGGTGGACGGTGTTCTGGGAGACGGACATTTGTTCAGGGATGCGGTCGCCTTTTTTTATATCGCAAATGAGTTGTTGTCCATTATCGAAAACGGGGGCAAGTTGGGCGCACCTATTCCGCCAGTGATTCGGCAGGCCATTGAAGTGCTCAAGGGCAAGGGGGGAACCGGGGAACTCCCCGGTAACTTCTCCCCAAGTGCCAAAGACACTTTTTCACAGGCAGATCCGGACGACATAAATTCACAGGCTGGAGATAGTAAGAAGTAATGTGACTATAGCAAGCTAGCACGTGAAAATACACATAACTCAACACATCAGGGACACGCACACAAGCAACCCCTGATCCAACCGCATTAACTATAGGAGCATTTTGCATCAATCCAGAGAGTGACATCCAATCAGCAATGTATAGATCAGAATGCTCTAATCTGTCTATACTTGTACCCGGGAACGCTTGAATCGAATGATGTAAAATGCTGATACAAACGGCAATTTGCCGCATAAAGGGTGTGAGAAACATGCAAACGAGAAGTTCGGGCAACACACAGGGCATTGACGTCTCCCGATACCAGGGCAATATTGACTGGGCGAAAGTGAAGGCAAGTGGCATGACATTTGTATTCATCAAGGCAACCGAGGGACAGACATATACCGATCCCAATTATCAGAAAAATGTAACCGGTGCACTTGCTGCGGGCATGCTGGTCGGAACATATCACTTCTTCCGTGCGACATCCACCGATGGTGCCAAGGCAGAAGCGGCACATTACGCCAATACACTTAACAAAGTGGGAGGCGCCAAAGCGTTACAACTTCCACCCGTCATGGACTACGAGAACAATCCCGGCAACCTGAGCAAAGCGCAGATGAATACAGTTGCCAAAGCTTTTTTAACCGAATTACAACGTCTGACAGGTGTGAAACCGATCATATACACGGGCAATTCATTTGCCAGGAATTTTGACACATCACTCAGCTCATATGATCTGTGGATCGCGCGTTACAGCAACACCCGTGTACCGGACGACCAGCCGGCATGGAAGCGTTGGACGTTCTGGCAGTATACGGATTCAGGCAAGGTGAATGGCATTAGTGGCAACGTGGATATGAATGAATTCGAGGGAACAGCGGCAGAGCTCAGAGCAAGATACGCAGCAGCCACTCCAAAACCACCGGAGCCATCCAATCCGACGAATCCAAGTCATCCGAATCCACCAACCGAACCACCGAAAGGGGGCGAACCGATGACAGCCGAAGAGAAAGCAGCGTTTGATGCGCTCAAATCCCAGGTCGACAAACTGCAGGCGCGTCAGCAAATGGAAGTTCCAGTATGGGCAAAGGCAGCTGTGGATGCAGCACTAGCATATGACACTAAAAACCCATTGTTCAGCATCGATAATGGGGCGAGTTATGATTTTTACCGTTTTATTACCGTGATGCATCGCAGAGGTTTGTTTAAAAAGTGAGCTGATTCTTAGCAAATTAGAATGTTGATTTTATATAAATGTGGATGGAGTGGAGAAGGAACACGAGACGCTTTTTGTCGAACCGTGTTCCTTTTTTGTGTTTTGTGTAAGTGATATTAACGCATATAATAAAGTTGAAGACTTATGTCTGTAAATCTCTTGTCTAATTGATTAATGTGATGTAAAGTAAGTTACACGAAATTGTTTTTCACCACAGTTTATTTACACAATCCTCCTCATCATGACAAAACCATAACACATGAAGTTATTGTAATGTCTCCCTGTTGTACAATCCAACATCTCAAGATGACTCGTTCATACATTTTACACATCCAATTACACATCCAATCTGCAAGAGAAAGCCACCGATTTAACAACATCACGATTCATCAAACAACCTAGCCTATGTTGAGTTTCTTTCATCCGTATTGCTAACGAAGGATAACGATACCTAATCCGGTCTCCACACTCCATGCTCAACACGACACGCTCAAGGAACAGACTATAGCCAGCAGCGTAGTATCTATATGCCCATCAGTATTTTTAATCTACCAACTTAAACCTGCTCTTACCAGTTCATACCCACTCACTGTTGCTTATTGACCTAAGTTCAAATAAAACGCAACAATTTCATTCAATTTCATAGATTCATCTCACAAGATCCGTTGTAGAACCTTTTTCTTTTTCTATAAAAGTAATCAACCGACGTCCTTAATCCTCTGCACGTTTGTCTGACATTTACCTGTATTCCATATGTATCCCATGCTGTTTTTACATTTCATAGACTGCCTTACTTTTCCCCAAACTTTAATTCAGGTATCGCAGGCATCTAAAGCCTTTTATATGATACATAGCACCAAACCGATTGCCAA
Organism: Paenibacillus sp. FSL H7-689; assembly: GCF_000517905.1. NCBI lineage: Bacteria > Bacillati > Bacillota > Bacilli > Caryophanales > Paenibacillaceae > Paenibacillus > Paenibacillus sp. FSL H7-689. The sequence goes on along the minus strand of NZ_ASPU01000016.1, from coordinate 149,800 downwards.
CATTGGAGATCTTTCATGCCAGCATCACACACATTATGAGACAGGGAAGGGTGTTGTACGTATGCGAATGAGAAAAAAATGGATGACCGGTGTTCTAACGATGGCCTTAAGTACCGTATTGGTGTTGTCCGGTTGCTCCAGTAATGAGAGTGGAGAGACTACGCCTGCTCCGGCGGAAGGAACCGACCCTCCAACCGAAACGGTAGCGCAGGATACGATGATTATGGGGCGTGGTGGGGATTCCGTAGCACTCGATCCGGCGATTGTGACCGATGGGGAGTCGCTGAAGATTGGGCATCAGGTGTTTGATTCATTGCTGGACTACAAGGAAGGCGGAACAGAAGTCATTCCTGGACTAGCGGAGAGCTGGGAGATTTCGGCGGATGGGCTCAAGTATGTGTTTAGGCTGAAGTCCGGTGTGAAATTCCATGATGGAACTGACTTCAACGCAGAGGCTGTTGTGTTCAATTTCAACCGCTGGGGTGATCCGGCGAGTGAATATAAATTCGAGGGAGATTCCTTCGATTATTACGATTCCATGTTTGGTCCAGAGGACGGTCGTGTGATTAAGGAAGTGAAGGCGACGGACGAAACTACGGTGGAGTTCACATTGAACCAGCCACAAGCGCCTTTCCTGCAAAATATTGCGATGACGCCATTTGGCATTGCCAGCCCAACCGCGATTCAGGAGAAAAAAGAGAACTTTAAAAGCGAGCCTGTGGGCACCGGCCCATTTGTATTCAAAGAGTGGAAGCGTAACGACTCCATTACCCTGGAGAAAAACGCCAATTACTGGAAAGAAGGACTACCGAAGCTGAACAAAGTAATCGTGCGTTCCATTCCGGATAATACCGCTCGCTTCAATGCCCTGCAAAACGGCGAGATTGATGTCATGGAAGACCTGAACCCGGACGATCTGTCCATTCTTGAAGGCAACAGCGAGTTACAGAAGATCGAGCGTCCACCGTTCAACGTGGCGTATATCGGCTTTAACTTTAAGAAGAAGCCATTTGATAATGTGAAAGTCAGACAAGCCCTCAACCATGCGGTGAACAAGCAGGCCCTTATTGATGCGTTTTTTGCTGGACAAGCTGAGCCTGCTGTGAACCCGATGCCGCCAACGCTGTGGGGGTACAACGATACCATTGAGGATTACCCATATGATCTGGAAAAAGCAAAAGCTCTACTGGCCGAAGCTGGCTTCCCTGACGGATTGCCTGATCCGGTAACCTTCTATGCAATGCCGGTATCCCGTCCGTATATGCCAGATGGCAAGAAGGTAGCGGAAGCAATCCAGGCTGATTTTGAGAAAATTGGAGTGACCGTCACCATCGAATCACCGGAGTGGGCAACGTATCTCGAAGATACAAAGGCCGGGGAGAAGGACGACATTTACATGCTCGGCTGGACAGGTGACAATGGTGACCCAGATAACTTCCTGTATACACTGCTGGATAAAGATGCCATTCCAAGCAACAACCGCAGTTATTATGTAAACGAAGAGTTGCATGTGTTGCTGACGGATGCGCAGAAAGAAACAGATCAGGAGAAACGTGCGGAGCTTTACAAACAAGCGCAGGCAATTATCAAGGAAGATGCACCGTGGATTCCTCTGGTACACACGACGCCAATTATGGCAGGTAAAGCCAACCTGAAAGGTTTCGTCCCTTCTCCACTGGGCACCGAATCCTATGCCGGTGCTTATTTCGAGTAAGCTGTAAGCTGAACTTATCAATTTCAGGATAACTGCGATCTGAAGATGGCACTACAGTTCGGAGTGATTACGTTTTAATTCTTTCTCTCAAAGCGCTGGTGAGACGCAATGCTTGGCAGAACCCACATCCGGACGTAACTATCCAAAGCATGCGTTTCTGCCGGCGTTTTTTATTTTTGCACGATATGTCGAAGGCAGGTGAACAGGATTGAACAGCTATATTGTCAAACGTGTGCTTGTGTTGCTGCCCGTACTGCTGGGCATGACCCTGATTGTCTTTTCCATCATCCACGCCATTCCGGGTGACCCGGCCGAGACCATACTTGGGCAAAAGGCAACCGAACAATCCAAGCAGGCCCTTCGTGACCAGCTCGGTCTGGATAAACCCTGGTTCCAGCAATATTTCGCCTACTTGGGCGATTTGCTCAAAGGTGACCTTGGAACATCCATCCGCACCAAGGTGCCTATTGCCCAGGAAATTGTCCCTTATCTGACAGCAACCCTTGAATTAACGATGGCAAGTATGTTGTTTGCTGTCATTATTGGGGTGAATGCCGGGATTGTCAGTGCATGGAAGCACAACTCCTGGTTTGATTATTGCTGTATGGTCATTGCTTTGGTGGGTGTATCGATGCCAATCTTCTGGCTAGGTCTGATGGAACAATGGTTGTTTGCGAACAAGTTACAGTGGTTGCCATCCATTGGACGCATGAATGCGCGTGATCCGGTGGAAGCCATTACGGGCTTGTACGTGCTGGATACGATGATTGCTGGACAATGGAATCAGTTGTGGACCGTAACGAAACATTTGATTCTGCCAAGTGTTGCACTGGGAACGATTCCAATGGCTGTTATTGCCCGGATGACCCGTTCCAGCATGCTGGAAGTGATGAGTTCCGATTACATTCGTACAGCAAAGGCGAAGGGACTGGGTCCGTTTTTTGTCGTATATGGACATGCGCTCAAAAATGCGTTTATACCCGTGCTTACGGTTATCGGCATCCAGACCGGATCGTTGCTCGGGGGTGCGGTGTTGACCGAAACGATCTTTGCTTGGCCGGGTGTGGGACGGTATATATATGAAGCGATTAGTTCGCGGGACTATCCGGTGATCCAGAGTGGCATTCTGATCGTGGCGTTCTTTTTTGTGGTGATCAATCTGATTGTAGATTTGCTCTATGCCGTGTTTGATCCTCGTATTAGTTATAAATAGTTACTCCATAAAGAACCAATCTGCAGAAGCGAAGCTAAAAGCTTTCTAAAAGAAAGCTACATCGGAAGCATAGGCTGCGCATGTATCACTGGATTTTCACCTTTAAATAGGTGGATCAATAAAATCTGGGGATAACAGCGATCAGAAGATGGTACTGCAATCGTAGTGCTTGAGTGTAATAGAATTTGTTGATCTTTTGTTATATTCATATCCAGGAAAGGAGACGCCGTATGGCCAAATTATCGACCAATACCGGACCATCCATTGACGCTGCGTCGGCGAGCACATCCGGTCCATGGCGGGAAGCGTGGAGAACGTTTCGGAAAAATCGGCTTGCGCTTGCAGGTCTGATTATTATCGTATTTTTTATCCTGTTGGCCTTCCTCGCGCCATATATCGCACCTTACGATTACAAGGAACAGGTGCTGGTGGATCGGCTTCAGGCCCCTTCGGCAGAGCATTGGTTTGGTACTGATGATCTGGGGCGTGACGTGTTTTCCAGAGTGCTGCATGGGGCGCGTATTTCCTTGTGGGTGGGCTTTTTCTCCGTCATTGGTTCCATTATTGCGGGTACGCTGCTGGGGCTGATTGCCGGATTTTATGGGAAATGGGCGGACATGCTCATCTCGCGTCTATTTGATATTTTGCTCGCATTTCCGGGGATTTTGCTGGCCATCGCCATTGTGGCGATATTGGGCCCGTCTTTGCAAAATGCACTACTCGCTATCGCCATCGTGAATATCCCGACCTATGGAAGGTTGGTGCGTTCACGGGTACTCAGCTTGAGGCAGGAGGAATTCATTACGTCGGCACGGACACTCGGAGCGGGCAACGGGCGAATCTTGTTTCGCCACATCTTGCCCAACAGCCTTACTCCACTGATCGTGCAAGGTACACTCGGAATTGGGACGGCGATCATCGAAGCTGCTGCACTCGGATTTCTAGGCATGGGTGCACAACCACCCGACCCGGAATGGGGTAAAATGCTGTCAGACTCCCGTCAGTTTATACAAAAAGCACCGTGGACACTGATCTTCCCCGGCGTTTCCATTATGTTGACCGTTCTCGGCTTCAACCTAATGGGCGATGGCCTGCGTGATACCCTTGATCCGAAAATGGTCAAAAAGTAGAATTATCTAACTCTAACTCTAACCGTGACCGTGACCTAACCGTAACCTAACCGTAACCTAACCGTAACTTGTAACCCAAGCTCGAACTCAAACTGCAATTTTGATTGGAACCCTAACTCTGCAAGCCTAACTTTTTCTGTAACGCAGCATGCGTGCCAAAGGCAACGTTAACACTAACCGTAAGCACTAATTTTTATCGCAAGCCTAGTTGTAGCTGTAACGCCAACATTTGCTTCAACTCTAAAGAACCCGGGAGCCCTTATTTTACGATTTCCAGCCAATTTCCCAGTCTAACGAACCTCACACGCGCTATTTTGTGAAAAACCTGCCAAAAGTCTCAAAAGGTTGGCTAAAGTCGAGAAATAGCGCGATTACGATTCGTTAGATTATGAAGCTATCCCAAAAAGGCCAATTAACGCCTCTGAGATTCGTTAGCGCGTGACTGTCATGCTGCTCAAGACATTCAAGCAACCACAATACCAAGATACCAACATACCTACCAAAGTACCCATACAACATACATCAGTCTCAACACAGTAAGCTCGAAGATACTCCAAGGTACATTAGATGAAATATGTTTTAACGCTATCTACTATATCAACAGACACATTACAATCTTTCATTACGCCGGTTCGAACTTTGGTTCGAGGCGGCTTTTGTTTTACCTGAGGGATTACGGTAAAATGATTGGTGATGTGCAAAAGTTAAAGAGTTATTCGATCTTTTAGTTAAAATAACCGCCTACGTATTGACACCCAATTTTCCCATATGTTATATAAAAGGAAGGGTTTAGCACTCCGACCATCAGAGTGCTAACAAATGATGTTTTTAATACACGATTACATATGGAATGATTCTGTTTTGGGAAATAGATATTGAACCTGAGTAGAACATGCGAAGCCAAGGTATGCAACAGACTTGAAGCAAGATTCCACGTTTAAGAGATATCACTTCATTGATGTCCTTTATCCTAAAAAATCAGTCGCTGATCAGATGCAAAAGGAGTGCAGGGGACGAAATCGATTTGGAGGAAGCAGAGCGTTCGCCTTTATCACCGGATTTCTCCCATTTAAAAAAGGGAATCAAAGAAATACGGGGATAACAGCGATCCGAAAAACGATTCGTAACCGGAACGGCTGCATTGCAGAACGTCGTGCACTTATTTTTTATAATGAGCCATTAGAGTGAATCACAATATCTGTGGACTAGAGCGATCAAAGGTTTTTGAGTCTACTAATGGCCGCAGGATTATCTCAGTTACTTTCTATTTTCAATCAAATCATTCGATATCCCAATTTGAAAGGAGTCCAACCACTCATGGCTAAAAAAGAATTCCAGGCAGAATCCAAACGTTTGCTGGATATGATGATCAACTCCATTTACACCCAAAGAGAAATCTTTTTGAGAGAATTGATCTCCAACTCCAGTGACGCCATTGATAAAATTTATTACAGAGCACTTACGGACGATTCGCTCGTTTTCAACAAAGAGGACTACTTCATCAAGCTTACGATTGACAAAGAAAACCGCACGCTCACACTGACAGATACCGGTATTGGTATGACGCAGGAAGAGCTAGAGAATAATCTGGGGGTTATCGCGAAGAGTGGTTCCCTGGCGTTCAAGAAGGAAAATGAGGCTAAAGACGGCCACAACATCATTGGACAATTCGGGGTAGGTTTCTACTCGGCATTTATGGTGGCGGACAAGCTGGCCGTAACGAGTAAAACGCTGGGCAGCGACGAGGCTTGGAAATGGGAGTCCGAAGGCGCGGATGGTTACACGATCACACCAGCTGAGAAAGACTCCGTAGGTACAGAGATCGTCCTGACGATCAAAGAAAATACCGAAGAAGATTCGTATGACGAATTTTTGGAAGAGTACCGCCTGAGATCCATCATCAAGAAATACTCCGATTTCATTCGCTACCCGATCAAGATGGATGTAACGGGTCAACGTCCGAAAGAGGGCACGGAGAACGAGTTCGAGGAATACCAAGAAGAACAAACCGTGAACAGCATGGTGCCGATCTGGCGTAAAAATAAAAGCGAACTGACCGAAGAAGACTACACGAACTTCTATATGGAAAAACGCTACGGTTTTGACAAACCGCTTAAACACTTGCATATTAGCGCAGATGGCGCTGTGGTATACAATGCAATCCTGTTCATTCCGGAGAACACACCGTTTGACTACTATACCAAAGAGTATGAAAAAGGCCTTGAGCTATACTCCAACGGTGTATTGATCATGGATAAATGCGGGGATCTGTTGCCAGATTACTTTGGATTTGTCAAAGGTATGGTGGATTCCGAAGATCTGTCCCTGAACATCTCCCGTGAGATGTTGCAACATGACCGTCAGCTTAGCCTGATCGCGAAGAACATTAAGAACAAAATCAAGAGTCAACTGCAAAGCCTATTGAAGGACGAGCGTGAGAACTACGAGAAGTTCTACCAAGCGTTTGGACGTCAGTTGAAATATGGCGTATACAGCGATTATGGTGTGAACAAGGATACATTGCAGGATCTGCTGTTGTTCACGTCTTCCAAAGAGAGCAAACTCGTGAGCCTGGACGAATACGTCTCCAGAATGCCGGAAGATCAGAAGTACATCTACTATGCATCTGGTGAGTCCATTAGCCGTATTGAGAAGCTGCCACAGATCGAGGGTGTTCTTGAGAAAGGGTACGAAGTATTGTACTTTACCGATGACATCGACGAGTTTGCAATCAAGATGATCACGAACTACAAGGAGAAAGAATTCAAATCCATCTCCAGTGGTGACCTGGGCATCGAAGATAGCGCAGACAAAGAAGAAACGGACGCTCAGGACAACGACAACAAAGAGCTGTTTGAAGCGATGCAAGCTCAATTGGCGGGTAAAGTCAAAGCGGTTAAAGCTTCCAAACGTCTCAGAAGCCACCCGGTATGTTTGTCCACTGAAGGTGAGCTGACGATTGAAATGGAGAAAATCCTGAAAGCTATGCCGAACAGCGAAAACGTACAAGCCGACAAAGTACTTGAAATCAACGTGAATCACGATGTCTTCAAATCGTTGAAAGACGCTTTCGCACAGGATCAGGAAAAGCTGAACCTCTACACTAGCCTCCTGTACCACCAAGCATTGTTAATCGAAGGATTGCCAATTCAAGATCCAGTAGAATTCACCAACGATATCTGTAAGGTTATGGTGTAAACTTCCGCGATATCGCAGTGATGTAAGGACGATGCACTGAATCAAAGTGATGGAATGTTCCATGCGGTTTCCGGGTGAAAGGCTCAGAGCTTATATAGCCTGGAAACTATAAAATACCTTTTAATTTACGATATCCACCCCGACAGGGCGTTTCAGTCCTGTCGGTTTTTTTGTTTTTACCCACAACGGGCAGGGGGCGGGGGAGACAGACTATCATTGCAGCGATGGATGAACATCGTAATGAAATTCTTTAGCTTTTCAAAGTTTTGAAGAATTCCCCCTTTATAGGGAATGTGATGTCATTTAGATTTGGTGTGAAAACAGCAAGAAGTAGTGAAGGGGACGGAATCGATTCTGAAGAAGCGAAGCGTTCGCCTTTGTCTCCGGGTTTTTCCCTTAATAAAGGGAATTCAGAAAACCTGGAGACAACAGCGATCATAAGAACGATCCGTAACCGGAACGGCCACGCAAACTGTATAAGGCATTTTTTTTGTCATAAGTCACGATAGTGTGAGTTCAATATGAATCATTGTCATTTAGATGCACGGATGATAGTCTGGCAGGGTATAATAAGAGAAGATGACTGTTCATTACAAGTTGATGTAAGAAGAGATGACAATCGCAGACAGGTTTTACTTTTCGAAACCACAGATGTTGTGTATAATCACTCAAAATAGAGACAGTCGGCTAGGAGTGATCCCCATGCAATGGAACGATCTGAGAGAACATAGACAATATCCTGAATTAACCAAATTGGATGGATCTCGTGCAGCGTATGAACGGGACTATTCGAGACTCATTCATTCACCGACCTTCCGTCGGTTACAGGGCAAATCGCAGGTGTTTGGCGCAGGAACGGGTGATTATTATCGTACTCGCTTGACCCATTCCCTAGAGGTGGCACAGATTGCACGAGAGGCTGCCCGAAGTCTGATTCGCCGTTTTCCCGAGGTAGACTGGGACCGCGCGGACAATCCCGGCCTTATTATTGATTCAGAAGTGGTGGAGTGCGCTGCAATCGCACATGACTTCGGTCACCCGCCTTTTGGACATAAAGGTGAAGAAGTATTGGATGGTATTCTGGATGACCTCATCAACAACGAGGCTAAGAAAATCATGAAAAAAAGCCGCAGCGCCAAAGTTCCCAAGGTCGAGTCTGAAGTACGTGCCGAGTTAAAACGGAAATACGAGCATTTTGAAGGCAATGCGCACAACTTCCGTCTCATTATGCACTTGGAGAAACGTGAAGATATCGACGGACTGAATCTGTCTGATGCGGTGTTACTAGGAATCAACAAATATCCGTACCCTGGGACAGAGAGCAAAAAAGGCATGTATCATCATGAGTGGCAATATATTCGGGAGATCCGTGATCGCTGGAACGTGCCGGCAGGCAAGAAGACGCTGGAAGCACAGTTAATGGACCTCTGCGACGATATTGCGTACTCCTCACATGACCTGGAGGATGGCATCAAAGCAGGAAAAATTGAAGTACATGAGCATTTCCTGCAAGATCCGCATGTGAATCGACTGATTGTGGATAAAATTACAACGCTGGAGGATCTGTTCTGGAACGGATGGACCCGAGAAGCGATTGGGCAAAAGGTAGAAGAGGTCCTCGCTTCGTTCCTGCGCATCTGGAATGAAAAGATGCCGTTCTGCGAGCATGATTACTCGCGTACCCGCCGTGAGGTGAAAGCCTACTGGGTGAGCTTTTTTGTAGGCAGTCTTGGCGTTATTGACGACGGCGACTGGAAGAAGGTAACCTTTGTCCGTGAAGGGGCTGAAGACCTCGATATGCTGCGTACGGTGAGTGTGCTCAAAAGTTTTGCCTGGGTAACCATGATTCGTGACCTGCGTGTGCAGCGACTACAGAAGCGCAGTGAGTGGATGATTAAGCGATTATGGGATGCATTCCTCGATCCGGAAACGTCCAAATCCATTATTCCATCCGACTGGCTGCAGCGGTATGAGAAGGATCAAGCCAAAGCTCAGCCGATCTGGACTTGGGAACACATGGTGATCGATTATATCGCAGGAATGACGGATGCATTTGCCGAGAAAATATATAATGAACTCTACGGTCTGAAGGTGGGTTCGATCTACGATTTGGATTAAAATTAACCGATATAAAGGGAGATGAGACGCATGGCTAAGCGAATGAGTGAGACGTTCAGTCTGGGCGTACTTGACCTTGTTCCAAGGTTAGACGATGCCACAGCGGAACAGGCGCTTCAACAATCGGTGACACTTGCGCAACATGCCGAGGCTTGGGGATACGCCCGATACTGGACGTCAGAGCATCATGATATGGCTGAACTGGCATCGGCCTCTCCTGAAGTACTGTTATCGCACATCGGAGCAAGGACAACAACGATCCAACTTGGCTCTGGTGCGGTCTTGTTGCCGCATTATAGCCCGCTCAAGGTTGCGGAGTCGTTCCGCCTGCTGGCTGCGCTCTATCCGGGGCGCATTGAGCTTGGGCTCGGACGTGCTCCTGGCGGTGGACCTCATGCCACGATGGCACTCAGTGGCAATTACTTGCAGCATGTGTCCAAGCTGCCTGAATCACTCGCAGCACTCACAGAACTGCTCGAAGACCGTTACAAGTACGAGGATCATTCCGTGACAGCTCGTCCGATTCCCGAGCTCCCGTTATCACTCTGGATGTTGGGAACTAACGTGAAGAGTGCAGAATTTGCGGCACGGTTTGGCATGGGATATGTCTTTGGTCAATTCATGAGTGATGCCGATGGTAAAGAGGCTGTAAGGCGATACCGAGAAGGATTTATGCCTAGTGCAACGATGAAGGAGCCTGAGGTTATGGTGGCAGTGAGCGTATTGTGTGCCGAGTCAGAGACGGATGCTTTGGACTGGAGTCGTGACATGGCGGAGAGGCGCAAGCTGAATGGGAAAGAAAATTCAACTGAGCCGAATTCAAGTGGTACCGCGGTCTCTAATACGAATGATGAAGCCGTTAGTGATCAAAATGAATCGGTACGACACTATGCAGGTACACCTGAGCAGGTATGGGCTCGATTGCAACAGGTGAGTCGCAGGCTGGATACGGAGAGGTTGCTTCTGGTTACGGCAGGACCAGATTATGAGCGCAGGTTGGATTCATATCGATTGCTGGCTGAGCATAAGACAGCAATACTGAACTAGGCTGATCACTTTATGATGTTAGCCGTTGAAATCCGAACAAACCGAAGAGCTGCAGATCGGGACTTTACCGTATGCTGCAGCTCTTCGGTTTGGACTTTGTCAAGATTCAACAATCTTTTACAAAACCAAGCATCTTAATGACAAAATAATGTTATAATACTTTACGTCTATTTTCCTATCGATATAATATAGAGAAGTTCTTTTGACAAGAGGTCAAAAGAAGGGAAAACAATGACATAAGCACCTGAATTCGGGATGACCGAAGAGGTCAAGGGGGAAATCATATGTTCAGCAGATTTAAGATCAAGAGTATCGGTCTGCGTATCAGCATCGCGTTCTACTTGTTAATCCTCTGTTTAATTATTTTGAGTGTCACGATTGTCACCCGGATGAATTCAATTGAAACCAACACTAACGAAATTACGAACAATTGGATGCCATCAATCCAGCAAATTAACCGGTTAAATTATACCACAGAACATGTCCTGTCACTAAGTTATCGTCACTTTGACGCGGAAGAAACAGACAAGGCATTTTTGTCAGAAGAGCGTACCAAGTATATTCGTGAAACGACGCAGGCGATTAAAATCTATGATCAGCAGGAGAAGTCTGCGGAAGAGCTCGAACACTGGAATGCGTTCAAGAACAAATGGGAAGCGTATCTCAAGATTAATACGCAATCGATCAAGCTGAGTGATGAGGGTCAGACACAGCTGGCGAAGGAAGTAGCTGATAAAGGTGCTGATTCCTTTGACACCATGCAAGTCGATCTTGATTATCTCGTGGAATACAATCAGGAACAGTCCAATCTTGCGGCGGCCCAAACGATCAGATCGGTACAGGATGGTAGATTAATCATCATTATCGGTGTTCTTGTCATGATTGCCATTACAGCGATCAGCATTCCGATTATTCGTTCACAGGTCGTGAAACCACTGCTACGTGTCATTAGTGCGGTGAAACTGATTGCAGAAGGCCAATTGAATGTTCAGGACATACATACCAAACATGAGGATGAAGTTGGTGTTCTGGCCAAAGCGGTGAATGACATGAAAGGTAACCTGACTTCCATGGTTCTGAGCGTCAGAAGAATCGCGGAAGCTGTTAATCTACAAAGTGGGGAACTGGCAATATCCTCAGAAGAGGTTAAGATTGGTAGTCGCCAGATTGCTGTGACCATGGAAGAGTCAGCCAAGGCCGCAGAGAGCCAGGCAGAGACAGCCGTGGAATCAGCTCGTACGGTTGAAGTGTTGAATGATCACATTCAGAGTCATACGGAACAAGGCAACCAGTTGCGCGTCATGTCGGATCGTGTACTGGAACAAGGGCTGAATGGTCGCAAGGTGATGGAACAGTCGGTGCAGCAGATGCAACAGATTTCCGGCTCGGTCTCGGCTTCCATGGACAAAATGGAACGGTTGAATCGTAAAAATGAAGATATTTCCAAGCTGGTTCAAGTCATTCATGACATTGCACGCCAAACCAATCTGCTGGCATTAAATGCCTCCATTGAGGCAGCGCGTGCGGGAGAGAGTGGACGCGGATTCGCCGTAGTGGCATCAGAAGTGAGGAAGTTATCTGAGGCTGTGCAGACTTCGGTTGAAGAGATCACGGCGATTACCGAGGATATTCAGCAGGAGTCACAAGGGGTGGTTGCGGAATTACGTACGAACGTTCAGGAGACCGAACTGGGTCAGGAACATGTGCTTACTTCAGGTCAACTCTTCCGTACAATTAATGAATCGGTGGAAGGCATGGTTGGTGTCATCGGCACTATGACAGATGGTCTCGCAGGCATGCAGGAAGCAAGCGGACGAATGAATGATTTCAGTCAGCAAATTTCCGCTGTTTCGGAACAATCGGCAGCGAGTGTGGAAGAAGTTTCTGCATCGGCGGAAGAGCAAGTAAGTTCTATGGAAACGATTAGCGGCAACATTCAAAGTCTGAAAGAATTATCCGAAGATTTGCTTACATCCATTGAAAAATTAAAAATATAACCTTGCTCTTATAATAGAAGAAGCTGGAATCACGCAGGCGGCTAATGGTGAGAAATCAGTATGATATATGAGCTGTTGGCCTATAACGTTTACTGGCAAGAACGATTAGATTTCCAGTGTTATAATCTCAAAATAAAGTAAGGCGTTCCTCAACATGGGAACACCTTATTTTTTTTCTTCCAAATAGATACGTGCAAGGAAATGGATAGTTGTCTAGGGGCCTAACATTGTATACAATGACTACCTGAAAGCAAACGTATGAGTCGTATTTGATATGTCTTCAATGAGCTTACTATTTATATAGAAGAAACATGATTAATGAAGGAAGGAGAGGGGAATTTTGCCTGATGAGACACCTGGTATGTACGCTACTTCTGGGAAACACCTCTACACCTTTGCTTGCCACGAGAACGAGCAAGAATTATGCATGCTGGAGTTGACTACGCTGCTTGAACCGAGTTCGGAGATCCGTATGGATATGGGGTCGTATGTGTGGTCTGAACGATGTATTCCACCTGGACGCAGTCCTTTTATCCATGGCAGACTGGACGTGATCGGCGAAGGGGGCAGCGTGACTGATCTGCTTCCTCTTGCCAAAGAGATCCAGCTGTTTCCAGAAGAGACATTTAAGGTGATTTGTCTGAAAGAAGGGGTTCATACCCCTGATTATGCACAGTCTCGTCAACTGGAAAAAGAAATCGGCATGTGCATTAAGGGCAAGGCACAGATGAAACAACCTAAGGTGACTTTCGGCCTAATCCGAACAGGAGAAAAATGGATCTTGGGCCAGTGGACAGAAGCGGATCGATCATGGCAGATTCATCGGCAGAAGCCGCAAAATTACTCAACTGGATTTGGCATCACGCTTGCGAGAGCGCTGGTTAATATTGCTGTTCCGAGAGTAGAAAATCATCGATTTCTTGATCCATGCTGTGGTATGGGAACGGTTGTGATTGAGGCTTTATCCATGGGAATTGATGCAAAAGGTAACGATCTCAATCCTCTGGCTGTCCGAGGTGCGCGAATCAATCTGCCGCATTATGGATATGATTCAGATCGAATCACACTGGGGGATATGAATGAACTGCAAGATTTGTATGATGCGGCAATTCTGGACATGCCCTATAATCTCTGCTCTGTACTTCCGGATGCTGAGCAACGAGCCATGCTGGAGAGTTTGCGCAGTTTGGCAAAACGGGCAGTGATTGTTTCCACAGAGTGGGTAGAAGAGCACTTGTTGGAAGCGGGATGGACTGTAAAAGAGTACAGAACAGTACACAAAGGCACGTTTATACGTCACATTTGGCTGTGTATGTAAGCGTAAAAAAACAAAAACGCTACCTCTAAGGGAATTTAGATTTCCCAGAGGTAGCGTTTTTTATTGCGTACATATCCATTGATATCGTTGATCTGATTTGCACAATATTGCATGGGAACGGGTGTTTGTGTTAATATTTATGACTATAATCCACAAGGTTCATCGGCAGGGTATCGCCAGCGACGTAAGCTTCCAGATTTTTGACGAAAATATCGACTGCTCGATCCGCGTATTGCTCTGTACTTCCTGCGATATGAGGCGTAATTAACACGTTGTCCATGCCCCATAGCGGGTGGTCTGCCGGAAGAGGTTCTTCTTCGAACACGTCCAGTGCGGCGAAGGCAACTTGGCCGTTTTGGAGTGCATTCAGCAAGGCTTCCGTTTTCACACTGGGGCCACGGCCGACATTGACGAAGCAGGCACCGGATCGGAACTGCTCAAATGCAGTTTGATCATATATATGTTTGGTTTCATCAGTTAGCGGTAAAATGTTAATTACATAATCGCCCTGGTTCAAGGCTTCATGTAAACCGGTCATGTCGTACATTTGGTCCACATTGGGGACATCCTTACCTGAGCGACGAACTCCGATTGTGTGCATGCCGAGTGCTTTGAGAATACGGGCTGTTTCCGTACCAATCTCACCTACACCAACGATGACCGCTGTTTTGCCATGCAGTTCCGGCAGTGGTTTGGCAGGAGCTTTCCATTCGGACTGCTGTTGATGCAGCATAGCTTGTCTCAGCCAGCGACTGTGGGATAACATCATGCCCAGAATAATTTCGGTGATTGGAATCGCGTGAACTCCATTTGCACTGGTGACCTGAACGTTCTTTTGTTGCAAATCTGCGAAGGGGAGATTGTCCACACCAGCAGACCAGACCTGAACCCACTTCAACAGGCTGTCCTGTTTCAATGCATGTTCTGTGACGAGTGGGGACCAGCCGAGAATAATCTCAGCTTCTTTCAACTCAGCGGGGTCCAATTCCTTGGCTTTTCCGAATTTCAGGGTGTATCCCGCTGCAGCATTCTGAATGCGTTGTTGCTGTTCTTCGGATAGAGATGGAAAACATACAATTTTACCCATAATGTGTGGTCCTCCTGAGATAAATAGTTTGATGAGTTTGATAATTAAAGTGTATCAGATTTGGTGTTGGATGTGCATTAAGGTGGGAAATGCAGGAATCTAGCCTTATTTGCAAATGGTTATATTTGTGTCACTCTATACTTACCCAACTTGAAACGATATGTATAGTTATGAAATAATAGAGCGAACTTTAGAGAGGTGTATGCAATGAATAACCAATCACATCAGGATCATTCATCCCGACGGGAAAGATTGTTTGTAGCCATTCGTCTTCCTGTTGCTGTTCAGCAGTCTCTTCAGATGGATGCGAGGCTTGTACAGAACAAGCTAGATTTTCGTAAATGGACAGATCATAGAGATTATCATATAACCTTGCAATTTCTGGGGGATACATTAGTTAGTGACATCGGGCACCTGCGAAAAGCATTGCGCTCAGCAGCAAGCGGATTTCAGCCGTTTGAACTTCAGCTTTCCGACTGGGGTACATTTGGACTTGAAGAAGCACCTAAGGTGCTTTGGAAAGGTGTTAGCGGAGAGATAGAGCACTTGTTTTCATTGCAAAAACAAATCGTGCAGGCGACTTCGCCCCTGGGGTATGAAGCTGAATTAAGACCTTATGCTCCCCACATTACCATTGCCAGAAAATATCTGGGACAGCTTCCAGGTAATGAAAATAAAGGGATATCTGGAGTGCTTCCGGAACATTCCACAGGTGTTAATTCATGGATGGTGGAGGACATTGTACTTTATGTGACAAGGCTGGGACAATTGCCAATGTATGAGGTCGTGGATACGTTCACTTTTTCCTGATAATCATTTTTATGCCATAAAATCACATTGACATAACGTTTATCCCTATGTAATATTAGCCATCGTTATTCAAATTCTTTTTTTTGGGTTACTTAGTTAAGGGAATTGTTTCGACAGGAGGAATCTTCGAATGAACATTATAAGCAAAAATCGTTGGGTAGCACCGATGTTATCAGTGCTGCTTGTATGTATAGTGGGGGTAAATGTCGTTCAGGCGACGGGGAAGTGGAATGAAGCTAGTGATAGTAAACAGATGACCGAACTTACGGCTTCTGTGCAAAATAACCAAACATCTACGCAAGAAGAGAGGCGCATGATGGAAGATGGGACAAGTCTGTCCTCTAATCTGTCTGCCCAAACCGTAGCGTGGACTGAATCTCTGCCAGCGAAGAACTGGCTTACGACTGCTCAAGAAGAGCAGGAACTGCAAGAAGCCAAGGCCAAGAACAAAGCTAGAGCGGTAGCTGCGGCCAAAGCAAAAAAAGAAGCTGCACTGAAATTGGCCAAAGTGAAACGTGCCAAAGAAGTCGCTGCTGTAACAACTCCCCCCCAAAAACTATACTTTACACGGACCAAACTTCTGAACCAGGAAGACTCGAAACTTGCAACCTGGTCATACAGTGTGTCCGATAAAGAACTGCATCTGCTGCAAAAAATTGTCATGGCAGAAGCGGAAGGTGAACCGTACGAAGGCAAAGTGGCAGTTGCCAATGTTGTCTTAAACCGGCTACGGTCAGCCAATTTTCCCGATACCATTTACAAGGTCATCTATCAGAAATCCCAGTTTAGTCCTGTAGCGAACGGACGTATGAAACGTGTGGTTCCCAACGAGGACAGCATCAAAGCAGTGAATGCTGCGTTGAATGGGAAGAAGGAAGTTGCCGATGATACGTATTATTTCTTATCATTGACGCTTGCTGACGATCTGACAGTTGCCCGCTCGCAGAAAAAAGTAAAAACGATCGGTCATCATACTTTTTACAAGTAATCGACCCGTAAATTCTGCAAACAGGCAGGGTAGTTAACTGTGTGTGCTTCACACGGCCCTTGAAAAAGCCTGAATCGTAGTTTTATTTCGTTATTTAAAAATATCGTTATACTCTAAATTACCCTTTTTTCTGCCAAATCATACGGTGGAATTAGTGAAAATAAAAGAAGGTTCCCTTCCAAAAATTCGGAAGGGAACCTTCTTTGTATATCGTGAGCAATTGTCTTGCCCCCAATAACACCTCGTGAGAGCTGTTCTATAGGTCCGTAGAGGCATCAGAATGGTATTCTGGTACCTGACAAGGACGTGGCAGTAATTCCGGCTGTGAAGCGCTCCAAGGAGGTTGTTGTGACTTCGGCTGTAGTCGGAAACAATAAGTCATGAACAGCTTGAGCACAGCACTTCGGATCATAGACCGAATGGTTACCTGAATGATGCGCTACGTTCAGCGGGCTTTCAGTTTGAGTAGATGCCTGCTCCACTAGTTGTCTGAAACGATTGGTGATCACGTCGGCAGAGTGAATGACCTGGCCGTATCCGGCTTGTACAAAGTATTCACAGTTCTCTTCCTCTTGACCTGCAATCGGAGGGATAAACAACATCGGTAGACCCTTGGCCAGCGCTTCAGTGCATGTCATGCCGCCTGGCTTCGTAATCAGCACATCGGATACATCCATCAGTTTACTTACTTCCCGTGTATATCCCAGAATACGAATATTCGGATGCTGGAAGCAAGGCATTTCCTTCATTTTTGCGATCATTTTTTCATTGCTTCCTAGACAGAAGACCAATTGAACACGATCTGCCCAAGACGTGAGAGCTTTCATATGATCCTCATCAAACGAAAGTCCCCATCCACCACCCATAAGTAGCGCTGTAGGCATGTTCTGAAGCCCCATCTCTTCCCGTAGCTTCACCTTATCTCCTGCTTCCCAGAAGTCTGGATGCACAGGGATTCCCGTGATCTGAATATGGGAGGGATCAACACCCCGGATCTCAAGCAATGCTTTGACCTGAGGGGTAGAGACCAGATATTTGTTCACTTCCGGATTAATCCATGTTCCGTGCACGTCATAATCCGTCACAACCGTATAGAGCGGGATATTCAGACCCTGGCGTTTAAGCCGGGAGATGACAGCATTCGGAAAAGGATGGGTACAGATCACCGCATCGGGTTTCAGTTGGGATACGACCTGTGCCGTCTGTGTATAGAAAATTCGGTGCAACGCCAGCTTGGTAAAACCATTTAATGATTTATTGTACTGTGTGCGGTACAACAGGCTGACCAGTTTGGGTTGAACCGATAGTGTCTTTCGATATGCAGAGAAAATTAGTGGAGCTACCGTTGGGTTCAAAAATTTGCCTAGTTCAATGACACGACTGTGAACATGTGGACTGACTTTTTTGATGCCATGTGCCAGCGCATGAGCGGCCTGAGTGTGACCGGTACCGAAACCTTCCGATAATAAGAGCACTCTTGGTTTTCGCATGAGTTCACCTTTATTCATAAGTTTTAATTCAAAATGAAGATATTCATTGTTTATTCTAGCTATGGAATGCGTTACTACATGAATATACATTGAAGCGCAAAATCATGTTTCTTCTATGAATATTTACACCATATATCTTACAATGAGACAACCTAAACTTCATTATATACACGTATTATCTGAGTCATCTTACACTATAGACGACGAAAGAAGGAGTTTCCACTGCATTTAGGTTAAAAAATATTAACACAATTTTTAAAATGTTAGGGTTGCAATCTGTTTTCGAAGGTGGTATTGTAGTTTTTGACCGAATGACTGAATTGTATTTTTGGTCATTTATGTAGAGCGATTGAACAATGAATGTGATTAAAGGAGGGATTAGATGGCTCCGATTGACAGGAGACAGCAGGTTATTCATGCAGCAGCCCAGTCGTTTGCCATGTTTGGATACAAAGCAACGACGATGGATCAGGTCGCCAAGATTGCGAACGTTGGCAAAGGAACGATCTATACGTTTTTCACCAATAAGGAACAATTGTTTGATCAGATCCTGGTAGAAGTGATTCAGGAAATGAAAAACATCGCACATCGTGAAGTACATCAGGAAAGTGCATTTTTCGATAATCTGTTTCGGGTACTGGATGCCTTGTTGGAGTTTCGTCGTGATCACGATCTGCTCGTTAAGTTATCTCAGGAGCTGAAGGACTTTGGAACGCTGCAGGCCAAGGAAGGTTTGGACAAGGTGGAGAAAGTAATCTCCGACTTTCTGGCTAAGGAGCTTGAGAAAGCAAAAGACAATGGAGAGATTCGAGATTGTGATCCGCAAGTCGTCGCATTTATGATGATTCGCCTGTATATTGCACTCACCTCAGACTGGAGCAAACAACATCAACCGCTGAGCAAAGAGGAAATCAAGACTTACTTTCGCCTTTTCTTAATGGAAGGAATTGCTGCTGTAACGTAATCCGAATTTAATCTACTATAATATAAGGATTTTCACGTGTATCAAGCAGGGAGGCTTGTCGGAAGACAGGTTGTTTTTTTGTCCTGAAGTGACCGTTTGAGGAAAGTGGTCACTTCGTATTTCAGTATGTTTTCTGGAATGCGACATTGTATTTCATTATGGTTATTCCTGCTCATGGAGCAGAGAGATTAAGGGGAGAAAATGACATGAAATCTTTATCCGTGTTTTTCAAGGATGTGGGATCGGCCGTGAGAAACCCGAAGGTGTTGATCCCTGTTATTGCAATTATGTTTATACCGATCCTGTATAGTGGCATCTATCTGGCGGCCTATTGGGACCCGTATGGTCATGTGGATGAGATGCCGGTTGCCGTTGTCAATCTGGATAAAGGTGCTGAGCTGGAGGGCAAATCCCTCCATGTAGGTAGTGATCTGGTGGATGAGCTGAAGAAAAATGGCGATTTTAAATGGGACTTTGTCAGTGCCAGTCAAGCCAAAGAAGGCATGAGTAATGACAAATATTATATGCAAATTACGATTCCGGAGAACTTCTCATCTCAGGCAACAACATTGCTGGATGACAAGCCGGAGCCGGCTGATCTGATCTATGAACCGAATGGCAATTACAGTTTTGTTGGTGCACAGATCGGTAAGACCGCTATTAAGGACCTGAAAGCAAAAGTCTCAGCCAAAGTAACGGAATCCTATGCAGAGACATTGCTCGACAAGTTCTCCGAAGTATCGGATGGCTTGGCTGAGGCAGGCGATGGGGCGGGTGAACTGAATACCGGTGCAGGCAAACTGGATGATGGTGCTGTTAAGCTCAAGGATAACCTGGCGAAGCTTGCATCCGGAACGCTTGAACTTCAGGAAGGACTTTCTCCATTAAGTGATGGTGTTAACGCGTTGCACACAGGGGCAACCAAGCTTGAAAGTGGAACATCAAATCTTGTATCCGGTCTGCAACAGCTTCAGGCAGCCGCTTCGAGCCAGCTTCAGAGCGGAGCAGATCAGTTGAAGGATGGCAGCGCCAAGTTGGAAACCGGACTTCAGTCTTCACTGGATGGCACAAGTAAGTTGCAGGCTGGTCTGAAATCATCAGAACAGGGCAGTGCGAAGCTGTCGGATGGTCTGCAAAGTGCCGTTCAGGGCAGCGGTAGACTGGCAACGGGCCTGCAATCGGCTGTAGATGGCAGTTCCAAGGTTGCTGATGGTGCACAGGGCGTAGCCGCCGGATTGAAACAGCTTGCTGCATCAAACCCCGAACTGGCTGAAAATGCGGATGTACAGAAGCTGCTTGCGGCAAGTGAGGCTGTTGCTGACGGCAGTGCACAATTGAATGAGAGCGAGCAGAAGCTGGCACAAGGTGCAGATCAGCTGCATCAGGGCAACCAGCAACTGGCTGCGGGTGCAACCGAGCTTCATGGAGGTCAGGAGCAACTTCTTGCTGGTGCGAACCAGCTGGTGGATGGTCAGAAACAATTGCTGGCTGGTGCAGGGCAGCTTAGTCAAGGAGGAGCGAAACTCTCCGATGGTCTGAAGCAGTTCAGCGGCAAATTGGGTGATGCTGCAAGTGGTGGTACATTGCTTGCAGATGGTGCCAAGCAGCTGGGCTCAGGAACAACAGCTTTGCAAACGGGTGTAGGTAAACTCAGTGGTGGCGTTAGTTCACTAACCGATGGTTCCAAGCAATTGGGTGATGGCGCGGGCAAACTGGCTGACGGCCTTACTGAGCTAAAAGATGGCTCGAGTGAATTGGAAACCAAGCTGAATGATGCCGCACAGAAAACATCCGAAGTTAAGAAAACGGATGATGTAGTGAACATGTTCGCTGAACCGGTAAACTCCTCGGAGAATACAGCAGAGAACGTGAGCAATTATGGTACAGGATTGACACCGTTCTTCCTGTCGATCGGTCTGTTTGTGGGATCGTTGATTTCCACGATTGTATTGAAAATGCGGGAAACGTCCGTACCTGGTGCAACAGGCTGGAATCGTTTTGTCAGCCGGACACTGGTATTTGGGTCCGTAAGTATTTTCCAATCAGTTATCGTGGCAAGTTTCATGTTATATGGTCTTGGACTGGAGACGCACAGCGTAGGGCTGTTCTATCTGTTTACCATTATTACGGGGCTGACCTTCATGTTGATTGTTCAGGCACTTGTAACCTGGCTGGATCTGCCTGGACGTTATGTTGTCATTCTGCTTCTGGTCTTCCAGCTTGCGGCTAGTGCAGGAACCTTCCCGGTAGAACTGATTCCATCATGGCTTCAGACATTTAGCCCTTGGTTGCCAATGACACACAGTATTATGGGCTTCAAAGCCGTAGTATCGAGTGGTAATCTGGATGTGATGTGGCATCAGGCAGGTATTCTTAGCATCTATGCAGGTGTATCCATTCTGCTGACGCTTGCTTACTTCCTCTGGAATGGCAGACGTCCGAAAAAAGAAGTCGAACAGGCTGATTCTGGTCAAGTTGTGACGGCATAAGTCGAACCTGATCTTCAGCAGGGTCATATTTTTGAAAAAAAACTTTATTTTCTTGTAGTGAAATTATGCAATATAGTAGTCAAATAGTGCAAATAGCCTGTGACCCCAAAAAGGGGTTATAGGCTATTTTGTATACAAATGCATAGAGAAGTAAAGTTTCGCTGGCTTAAGCAGTGAAAATTTGGTGGAATTATGGATAAACGTAGGCGGCACATGGAACGATTTTCTTCTGTCAGCAATTTAATTCAGTTGTACTCTGGCTTAAAAAGTGTATAATTATTCGAAAAAGAGATGAATTTAAACGTCACTACTGTAAAGCTGTACTGCAAAACATTTCTTATCAGAGGTATTAAAAAGTTTAAATTGCGCTGATGTTAGGTCGGTGTTAAAATAATAGAACTATATCAAAAAAACGTCGCTCCATTTCAGTAGCCGTGCCAGCGGCTGCGTGTTGATTTATACAGGCTGTTTGCCGGATCGTCCGGATCAGCTCATCTCATTTAATGGCTTCTGCCCAATAGCAGGCATTATTTTGACAGTCTCATGCTGTCACCTCTTCTATCTAGCAGGCTCTATCGCAAGCGAAAGGCCAGCTCCTCCCGTTTCATTGTTGCCTGTTGCCTATGTTCTTGATCTTTCCGAAATACTTCATTATAGAAAGGTTGCGTTCCATGAGACACATCGGATTACCTCCAAAACAGGGTCTGTATGACCCGCAGTTCGAAAAAGACGCATGCGGAATGGGTTTTGTTGCCAACATCAAAGGAGTACCTTCACACGATATCGTTAGTCAGGCACTGACCATGCTTAGTAACATGGAACACCGTGGAGGACAGGGAAGTGAGCCGAATTCCGGTGACGGAGCAGGTATCCTGATTCAGATTCCACATCGCTTTTTTGCAGAGGAAGCGAAACGCCTTGGTTTTGCATTGCCTGAACAGGGATTCTATGGCGTAGGGATGTTGTTCCTTTCCCAGGACCCTGCCATTCGCAGTGCGCATGAAGAGAGCCTTAAGAAGATTATTGAAGAAGAAGGTCAGACGTTCCTGGGTTTCCGGGATGTTCCTACTTTTGATGAAATGCTTGGCCGTTCTGCGCTTGCAGCAAAACCTTATGTACGTCAGGTGTTCATTGGAAGATCCGCAGATGTGAAGGATGAGCTTGGATTCGAGCGTAAGCTGTATGTTATTCGCAGACGCGCTGAGCTGGCTATTCGTTATTCGGCAGATGAAGCAGAAGGTGGTTCGTTCTACCTTCCGAGCATGTCTTGCCGCAAAATTGTATATAAAGGCATGCTGACAACTGAACAAGTTGGCGGGTTCTATCTGGATCTGCAGGAAGAACTCGTGGAATCGGCCATTGGACTTGTGCATTCCCGTTTCAGTACCAACACCTTCCCCAGCTGGGAACGTGCCCACCCGTATCGCTTCATGATCCACAACGGTGAGATCAATACGATGCGTGGTAACGTGAACTGGATGCATGCACGGCAATCCTTGTTCGAGAGCGAGTTGTTTGGTAACGACATCGCGAAAGTAAAACCGGTTATCAATCCGGACGGTTCGGATACAGCCATGTTTGATAACACGCTGGAGTTCCTGTATCTGAGTGGTCGTTCCCTGCCACACGTGGCGATGATGATGGTTCCTGAACCTTGGAGCACGGATGAGGGAATGGACCCTGCCAAAAAGGCATTTTATGAGTATCACAGCACGATGATGGAACCTTGGGATGGACCAGCAGCAATGGCCTTTACAGATGGTTTGCAAATTGGTGCAACACTTGACCGTAATGGATTGCGTCCAGCTCGTTATTATGTAACCAAGGATGACCGTATTATCCTGTCCTCCGAAGTTGGGGTACTTGATATTGCGCCGGAAGAGATCCTGTACAAAGATCGTCTGCGTCCAGGTCGGATGTTGCTTGTGGATACACAAGAGGGCCGCATCATCGCGGATGAGGAAGTAAAAGCAATCATTGCAGCCGAGAATCCGTATCAGGATTGGCTTGATGAGCATTTGATGGATCTGAGCGAGTTGCCGGACGCACCGGAACTTCCTGATCCAAAACATGATAACGTGACCCAGCTTCAGCTCGCTTATGGTTATACATTTGAAGAACTGCGTAAAATCCTGGAGCCGATGGCAACAACAGGTATGGAAGCTACGGGTTCGATGGGTTATGATGCACCGCTGGCTGTGCTGTCCGATCGTCCACAGCGTCTGTACAACTACTTTAAACAGATGTTCGCCCAGGTAACCAACCCGCCAATCGATGCAATCCGTGAAGAGATTGTAACGTCTACGGCAACAACCATTGGTCCTGAGCGCAACTTGCTGAACCCTGAACCGGAGAGTTGTCGCCAGATCCGTCTGGATACACCGGTATTGTCTAATGAAGACTTTGCGAAGATTCGCCATGTGCGTCGCCCAGGCTTCCGCTCCATGACGATTCCAATCTTCTTCACCGCTGCGGAAGGGGCAGAAGGACTTCGCAAAGCGATGGATTTGCTCTTCGAAGCTGCAGATCGTGTCATCGACAAAGGTCATAACATTCTGATCCTGTCTGACCGCGGTGTGGACGCAGAGAATGCTGCCATTCCTGCATTGCTTGCTGTAGCAGGTCTGCATCACCATCTGATTCGCCAGGGAACCAGAACCAAAGTCAGCATTATGCTCGAATCGGCAGAACCGCGTGATATTCACCACTACGCGTTGCTGCTGGGTTACGGTGTAAGTGCAGTGAACCCTTATCTGGCCTTTGAAACGCTGGATGACATGATTCAGCAAGGATTGCTGCGTGGTATCTCGCATGAGAAAGCAGTGAAAAACTACATTAAAGCAGCTACCAAGGGCGTTACTAAAGTGTTGTCCAAAATGGGGATTTCTACGATTCAATCGTATCGTGGAGCTCAAATCTTCGAAGCGGTAGGACTGAAATCAGACTTCGTTGACCGTTACTTTACCTGGACACCTTCCCGTATCGGTGGAATTGGGTTGGAAGAAGTGGCAGCCGAAGCGTTGACACATCATAACCGGGCCTTTACGGAAAAAGACGGTAACGATAAAGTATTGGATTCCGGTGGGGATTATCAATGGCGTAACGACGGAGAAGAGCATCTGTTCAATCCGCAAACCATTCATACCCTGCAACATGCAGTACGCACTGGGGATTACAAGCTGTATAAAAAATATTCCAAGCTCGTGCAAGGTGAGAATGATCAATTGTTGACCATTCGCTCCATGCTGAAGCTGAAACCGGTGGGAGCTTCCATTCCACTCGAAGAAGTTGAATCCGTAGAAGATATCATGCGTCGTTTCAAAACAGGTGCAATGTCCTTCGGTTCGATCAGTAAAGAAGCGCATGAAGATCTTGCCATCGCTATGAACCGTGTTGGAGGTAAATCCAATACCGGTGAAGGTGGGGAAGATCCGGCTCGCTTCATTAAAGATAGCAACGGGGATTCCCGTCGCAGTGCGATTAAACAGGTAGCATCCGGACGTTTTGGTGTTACATCCAACTATTTGGTTAATGCCGATGAGATTCAGATTAAAATGGCACAGGGAGCTAAACCAGGTGAAGGCGGACAGCTACCAGGACGTAAAGTGTATCCTTGGGTTGCTGAAGTTCGTGGATCAACACCGGGTGTAGGTCTGATCTCGCCACCACCGCATCACGATATCTACTCGATCGAAGATCTGGCAGAGTTGATCTATGACTTGAAAAATGCCAATCCGCGTGCTGAGATTAACGTGAAGCTTGTATCGGAAGTGGGCGTGGGTACCATCGCAGCTGGTGTAGCCAAAGGCCGTGCCGATATTATCCTTGTCAGCGGTTATGACGGAGGTACAGGTGCATCACCACAAGGTTCGATTCGCCACGCAGGTATGCCTTGGGAACTGGGTCTTGCAGAGACACATCAAACGTTGATGTTGAACAATCTGCGTGACCGTGTTGTCCTCGAAACAGATGGCAAAATGCTTAACGGCCGTGACCTGGCGATTGCTGCCTTGCTTGGAGCAGAAGAGTATGGATTCTCTACAGCACCGCTCGTAGCACTTGGCTGTATCATGATGCGTGTTTGTCAGATGGATACCTGTCCGGTTGGTGTAGCGACACAGAATCCGGAATTGCGTAAAAATTATATGGGTGATCCAGCTCATGTGGTTAACTTCATGCGATTTGTTGCTGAAGATGTGCGTGAGATCATGGCTGATCTTGGTTTCCGTACTATTCAGGAGATGGTCGGACGTACAGATTGCCTCGAAACGGTAGAAGCCGTAGATCACTGGAAGAAAAAAGGTGTGGATCTGTCTGTATTGCTGCACGTGCCTGAAATGCCGGAAGGCTCTGCACGTTACCGCACACAGCATCAGAATCACCAATTGGAAGAAACGCTGGATATGCAACAATTGCTGCCACTGGCACAGTCTGCTATTGAATCCGGGCAACCGGTTGAAGCGGTGCTTCCAATTACAAACGTTAACCGTGCAGTAGGTACCATTTTGGGTAGTGAGATCACACGCAAATATGGACTCGCAGGATTGCCGGAAGATACGGTTAAATTCAAATTTGTCGGCTCTGCCGGACAAAGCTTTGGGGCCTTTGTACCTAAAGGTATGACCTTGACCGTTGAAGGTGATTCCAATGACTACGTAGGTAAAGGATTGTCCGGAGGTAAACTGATCGTGATGCCTTCTCCGAAAGCAACGTTTGAGGCGGAAGATAACATCATTATCGGTAACACGGCTCTCTACGGAGCAACAAGCGGCGAAGCGTATATCCGTGGTATTGCGGGTGAGCGATTTGCTGTACGTAACTCGGGCGCCAAAGTAGTCGTTGAAGGTGTAGGCGACCATGGTTGTGAGTATATGACAGGTGGACGTGTCGTTGTACTGGGCGATACAGGTCGTAACTTTGCAGCAGGGATGTCCGGAGGTATTGCCTATGTGTATGATCCGGAAGGCACATTCCTGAAACGTTGTAATCTGGAAATGGTTCTTTTGGAACGTATCGAAGATGTGGCCGAAAGTGCAGATCTGCGAGGCATGATTCAACGTCATGTTGCCAACACAGGAAGTGCTGTCGGTCAGCGCGTTCTGGATAACTGGCAAGATGCGCTGAATCAGTTCGTTCGGGTTATTCCGAAAGACTTCAAACGTATGACAGAACAGATCGAACGGATTCAGGCAACAGGTTTGACTGGAGAAGCAGCGCTGCTTGCAGCGTTTGAAGCGAATATGCGTGAACTTGCACGTGCTGGAGGTTAATAACTTCCTTGTTCCAAGGTGTAAGTGCATGAACAGGTTGTATTAAGAATAATAGGAGCAATATGGTTGCCATTCCGGCACCATATTGCTCCTATTTTGCTTTCGACAAAATTAGAACCCCATCAAAAAACGTTATCGCCATGAGACGACAACATCGAGGAACTTTCTCAAGTATAATAAGGCTAGTTTTGGAGGGCAGGGAAAGTATAAAGATAAGAGAGGTTAGCGGAATGAATATGAAGCATCCAAACAGGGACGATCGTAGGCCGACAGGTAAACAAGTCGAAGCAACCCAGATGGACATCATGAAGGTGTTACTGCAATGCGGAATCGACCCGGAGCGTTGGAACCATTTCGTATCCTCCGTCAACAACAAGCGTCCTTGACACAATAGACAAGCATGGAATGAAAGGGAATTAAGACACAAAAAAAGCCCAGAAGCCAGAGAGGTTATCTCTCGGGAACTGGGTCCTCTTTTCGGGTTTAGTCCATGCTGCGTTCCATTCGGACAAACGCAATAAAACGACGTGCCTCTTCTTCTGTTAAAGACTTCCCATCAATCATCAGATCGAAGCGTTCTAACACTTCTTTGTCCGATAACTCCAAGGTATCCACGAATTCACGTACGTCTTCATCCATCACAACATCGCTTTGCTTTGTACGTCCTATAAGATAATCGATAGACACCTCAAAGATGTCAGCAAGTCTCGTTAACACTTCGAAATCCGGTTTACGTCGATTCTTCTCGTAGTGGGAGAGAGCAGCTCTTGTAATATGAATGGAGCTCGCAAGTTCTTCTTGAGTAAGTCCCCGCTGTTCCCGTAATTCTGCAATGCGATTTCCGTAGCTCATAAGCTATTTCCCCCTGAACGACATCAAATATATATTGAAACAATCCTGAGCCAAGTGTTTGATCAGGGCAGCTTTCCTGCAAAAGAGTAACTCCTCATGTGTTTCCTTTAACCCATTTCCATTTGTAAATAGGTCTGTCTAAGGACATCTCAAATTGTCGTAAATCAAAAGAACCATGTCCAAATACCGCTTGACATGATACGTATTGTATCGTAAATTGGACGTATGGAGTTACAAAATGTATCATTTGGGATATTTTAAGTATCTCCTGGTTGCCTGGACCATATACCTGTGAGAAGGAAGTAGAGGCAGTCCATGTAGGCTAATCCATTCTAAAGGAATGAAACCATGTATTCAATAATTCAGGAATGGGCTGATATGAAATTAAATGTCCATATGTACATTCAGGAGTTTCACGGGAAAATGGTAGACCGCAAAAGACGTCCTGTTCTGTTACTTGGAATGGACACTCAAGCAATCACCTTCCTGAGCGACCTGAACTTGCCGGTATCATCAGAAATGCTCATTGGTTTGGATGTTGAAGATCAACATGTATGTGTACGACTTCACGCAAGGTTGCAATGGAAACAGCCCTTCGGAGAGCTCACAATGTATCATTCAAACTTGCATATTCAGCACGAACAGAAACTATATATAACTGGACAGTTAAACACAATGCTTACTGAAGTTCAGTTTCCCGCGGTTTCCCGTTTTCAGTATGAAAAGGCAACAGAACAAAAGGCTCTGCAGGAACCCTATCATTACATTGATTTCACCATATAATTCCAAGTCGATTCTTAACAATTTCTGAACAAAACATGTACTTAACGCCATTTTACTATATTTCATAGCGTTATGCATTAGTTCTTTAACACCAAAAGCATTTGCGCAATGAATAAAGGGGCGAGGGGGCTCATACTATTTCAGGAAGTTTGGATATGGTTGAAATGCACTGCCACATATTATCCGGCCTAGATGATGGTCCTGTTCGAATGGAGCAGTCCGTTGCGATGGCTGAGAAGGCGGCAGCCTCAGGAATTACCTCCATTATTGCTACTCCGCATCACCTGAACGGGCAATACAACAATGAACCGATGGTGGTCAATCAGGCCGTGAACCTGCTCCATGCAGAACTTCGCAAACGTAACATTCGCCTGGAGATCCGTCCCGGACAGGAGATCAGGGTGCATGACAACCTGATTGGAGACTTATATGCAGGAAAGTGCTGCACACTCGCCGGAAGTCGTTACATGTTGCTGGAACTGCCCTTTGGTCATATTCCCTCACAGTTCCCCAGGATACTGCATGAATTACGAATAGCGGGAATTACCCCTATTATTGCTCATCCGGAACGCAATCGTGTCATTTTGAAGAAGCCAAAGTTGTTGGCTGATTACTTGAGTCAAGGCGGACTATGTCAGCTCACAGCTCAATCTTTCACTGGGCTTTTCGGACGGAAAGTTCGGCAGTGGTGTTTTCATTTTTGCAAAGAAAACGGGTTTCATTTCATTTCATCAGATGCACATGATACGTGCAAAAGGACATTTGCCATAAGTGAAGGAGAGCGGGCCATCGAGCGTCGATTTGGAGCTGAAGCCGTTAAGCGGCTGGCAGAGAATGCGTCGCACATTCTATCAAATTCGTGTCTGGTCACAGAACGCTGGAAACCTCGCAAATGGCTACTGTCCATCTGGTAGTTACATAGGATAGATCACAACGTATAGGAGGAATGAAAGTGGAACTGAAAGGATATTTTCGACTCTTACAAAAGAAACTGTGGTTGATTGTTGCAATTGCTTTGATAGCCGGTGTGGGTGCAGGGGTCAAAAGCATTTTCTTCACCCAGCCCATCTATGAGGCAAGTTCCAAACTGATCGTGAACCAGACCTCTAACGTTCAAGGCCAGGCGATGATGGACTTCAGCATGATACAAACCAATATCAAACTCATTAACTCATACAGAGAAATTATTAAATCTTCCGCCATTATGGATAAAGTCGCTACCACGTATCCGGACCTAGGCTTAACCTCTGCTCAGCTCATGAATAGCACTTCCGTCTCTACAGCCAGCGAATCCCAAGTGATGAGCATAACTGTACAAGGGACTACCTACGAAAAAGCCGCAAAAACGGTCAATGCCATCTCCAACGTGTTCCAATCTCAAATCCCCCTAATCATGAAAATCGATAATGTGGCTATCCTCAGTGAAGCGAAAGTGGATAGTAACGCATCTCCAATCAATATGAAAACCACATTAAGCATCATTGTCAGTCTGTTCGCAGGTCTTGTGCTCGCCATTGCACTTGTATTCCTGATGGATTATCTGGATGACACATTCAAATCCGAAACTGAGCTTGAAAAAGAGCTGGGCCTGCCTGTGCTTACAGTGATATCCAAAATGAAAAAAGACGATCTGAAAAATACGAAAAATTACGTATCTCAACAGAAAGTGGGGGATGGCAAATATGTCGCGGCTAACCAATGAAAATAACAGTCTGGTGACCTATTTTAACTCCAAATCTCAGATCTCGGAGGGATACCGTAAATTACGGACGAACATCCAGTTCTCCTCAATCGACAGTCATATCAAAAAAATCATGGTGGCTTCCGCTGAATCCGGCGAAGGAAAGACCACAACCATTAGCAACCTGGCGGTAACCTATGCCCAGGAAGGGAAAAAAGTTCTGCTGATCGATGCGGATCTGCGTAATCCTTCCTTGCACCAGGTGTTTTCCGTACCGAATCATATCGGTCTTAGTAGTGTGCTGTCTAATCAGTACAGTGTGGAAGACGTGCTTAGAGAGAGTTATATCGACAATCTCCAATTATTCACTTCTGGCCCAATTCCGCCGAACCCTTCCGAGATGATTGGTTCCAACCGGATGAAAAGGCTGATCGAGAAGTTAGAGGATCAATATGATGTCATCATGTTTGATACACCGCCGGTGCTCGCGGTAACGGATGCACTCATTGTGAGTTCGCTGTGTGATGGTGTGTTGCTGGTCGTGAACTCGGGCAAGGTCAAGAAGGAACTGGTGAAGAAGACCAAGGCTGCTCTGGAGCATGTGAATGCACGAATCCTGGGCGCAATCCTGAACAATATCAAAAACGCTGCAGTTCCGGTGGGCTACGGAGAGAAGTAAACCTTCCATCCAATGCTCCCAAGTAAACAGGTAATGTCTACTGCACCTTTATCACTGTAGGCACTCGGTCATGCTGTGGGTTCAATGAACCTTAGACGTTAATCGTCGAAGGTATGACGTGAGGACGGGTTAGATGCCCTGGTTCAACTTTTATCAAACTAAAAAAAAAGAGGATAGGGTGGTATTTATGAAAAAAGTGAGAAAAGCAATCATTCCTGCAGCTGGACTAGGTACACGATTTTTGCCAGCCACAAAAGCGATGCCCAAAGAAATGCTCCCTATTGTGGACAAACCAACCATACAGTATATCGTTGAGGAAGCCATTGCCTCTGGAATCGAAGACATCATCATCGTAACGGGTAAAGGGAAACGGGCAATTGAAGATCATTTCGACAACGCTTTTGAATTGGAACATAACTTGCTGGAAAAAGGGAAGCTGGGCCTGCTTGAAGAGGTTCGCAAATCCTCTAACGTGGATATCCATTACATAAGACAAAAAGAGGCCAAAGGACTTGGTCATGCTGTCTGGTGTGCACGTAACTTTATCGGTGACGAACCTTTTGCCGTGTTGCTCGGAGATGACATCGTCGTATCGGAAGTTCCATGCACCAAACAATTGATTGATCAATATGATCAGGTTCAACATTCCATTGTTGGCGTACAAACCGTACTTGCTGAACAAACAGACAGATACGGCATTGTAGACCCGCTTCAATCGGATGGCCGTTTGACAGAGGTTCTCAGGTTCGTAGAGAAACCTGCCCAAGGCACAGCGCCTTCCAACCTGGCGATTATGGGGAGATACGTACTGAGTCCAGAGATTTTCGAACATCTGGAGCAACAAGAGATTGGTCAAGGGGGAGAAATTCAATTAACAGATGCGATTCAGCGCTTAAATGAGACACAAGGAGTGTATGCTTACGATTTCGAGGGAGTACGTTATGACGTGGGCGAGAAATTGGGATTCATTTTGACAACCATCGACTTCGCTCTGCAAAAACAGGAACTTAGAATTCCAATGCTGCAAGCTCTGCAACAGATTCTGGAAAAAGAGTCGGTAGAACATGTAGCCGGGGGGGAGTTTGAATGAGTCCATCTCCCCAATCGAAGGAAGCGGAGATTGTTATGGACCCAAGTCTGGGGTACAATGCATCAACGATGTCAGGACAAAATGCGGATAAAGTGTATCTATTTATGAAAAGAATGCTCGATTTGCTGGGTTCTTTCATAGGTTTGATCATTTTGTGCCCCTTGTTTGCGGTCATCGGATTACTGATCAAAATAGAGGCCCCGCAGGGGTCTGTTTTTTTTCGTCAGGTACGAGTAGGACAGAATGGAAAAGAGTTTCATATGTACAAATTCAGGTCCATGGTTGCGAATGCAGAAGATCTGCTGGAACAGCTGATTGATCAGAATGAAGTGAACGGGAATATGTTCAAAATGAAAAATGATCCCCGCATTACCCGGATTGGCAAGTTCATTCGGAAAACCAGTCTGGATGAGCTGCCTCAGTTGTGGAACGTGTTCAGAGGAGAGATGAGTCTCGTTGGACCCAGACCGGCTCTGCCCAGAGAAGTGAAGAACTACACTTCCTATGACAGACAACGTCTTCAGATGATCCCGGGATGTACGGGATTATGGCAAGTCAGCGGACGAAATAGTGTTGGTTTTGAGGAAATGGTGGAGCTGGATCTGACGTATGCCCGTGAGCGCAGCATGATGGTGGATATCAAAATTATCTTCAGAACGTTCAAGGTGCTGGTAGGTTCGAAGGATGCGTTTTGAAACACGATTCTGGCTTTGAGGTGGCATAGCAGATATGCAAAAGACCGGTATACTTGCTGCATTAAATATGAAGTCGTTTAATATCATTCTTTTTTCGCTGGTAATTGTCTTCGCAGCAATCTATCTTCCGCTAGTCTCGGTTGTTGCACTCATAGCTGTGATTCTGCTGGGCGTTTATATTAAACAGCCCAGCTGGATTTTTATGATTCTCATCGTAAGTTTTTCATTGTCCATTGATAAAATATTTAGCATTCATCTGGCAGGACTGGATTCGCTGTCCTTCTACAAGCTGGCGATTCTGGGTTTTGTCGTCTCTCTTTTTTTACGCTTTGGTATTCGCAAAGATCTGATATATCCTGCACTGGCGATTGGTTTTTTATTTGTGGAGAGTTATTTTCTATCTGATCTGCCCAGTAAGGTTAGTCCGCTCGATCCATTCAAGGCCTTTCTGGGAGTCATTGTTCCTTTTTTGTTGCTGATGCCTCATTTTTCAAGAGAGATCAGTCAACGAATTATACGTGTACTCGCATGGTTGCCGCTGTTCAGTCTTGCTGGTGGTTATATTCTGCAACTCGCCGGCATATTGTCCATTACTAACCTGGAGATGTCGGGAGTAACCCGGTTACAGGGTGCTAACATCGCCGCGCATCTGGCCATGTTGTGTTTTATCTCCATCTGCGTCTGTCTGATTCAGATCAAGCAAGGCCATCAGGTTGTTCTGTATTACATGCTTACCTTGACACATCTGGTCATTCTGGTCCAGACGGGAACAAGGGGGCCCCTTATTGCGCTTATTCCGATTATTCTGGTCTATCTCTTTGATCAACTGAAAGCCTTCATCAAAGGCAGAGTCAGTGCCATTATTCCTCTTATTCTGTTCGTTGTCGCTGTGGCCTATATGGTGATTGCGCAGTGGGACAATTATGAGATGAGGTCAGAGAGCAAAGGCCTGTCGGGAAGGGATGTAGCCTGGAATTATTTTATTGGCAAAGCAAATGAGTATCCGATATTTGGACGTGGACTCGGCTCAACTCTCGTAGCGAATGATGGAAGTATTTTTTCCGGCTTCGTCGTTCCGCATAATGAATACATTCGTTTTTATTACGATGGCGGGTTAGTTGGAGCCATCCTGTTGTTTCTATCGCTGCTGCTGGTGTTTCGGGCTGTTTACTTCCGATTGGGCGGCATGATCCGGTTGTATTTTGCCGGTATGATTATCGGTTTCCTGACCTATTCCTTTTTTGACAATACCCTGTCCACGGTTCATCTGATTGCTCCATTCTGTATCTTCCTGAACGCGTTATATGCTACGGGAAATGGAGTCCATTCCAAGTCAGGGGCTGAAGCAGAAGTGGATATACAGATACAGCGAGCCAAGGACGTATCCTTTTCAAAGGAGATTAGAACATGAAGGTCTGTTTGATCAGTTCTACAGGCGGCCATTTTGATGAATTAACCAAAATTATTCCTGCGGTTGAAGAACATGATTATTTCCTGATTACCGAGAAGAACAAAAGCAGAAAAGTCGATTCGGCACAGGGCAAAGTATACTTCTTAATGCAGCAAGAGCGTAAAAATGCGATGTTCTTGCTAATCTTTGTGGCTAATATTATCAAATCGTTCTTTCTATATCTGCGTGAGCGTCCAAAGGTGATCATTACAACAGGGGCGGGAGCCACATATCCTTTTTGCCTCATCGGTAAAATCTTTGGTGCCAAGCTGATTTATATCGAAAGTTATGCCAAAATCTATTCCTCCAGCGCAACCGGTAGATTGATGTACAAAATCTCGGATGAGTTCTTCATTCAATGGGAAACGTTGCAGGATAGCTATCCCAATGCGAAGTACAGGGGGGCTTTATTTTGATATTTGCTATCGTTGGAACCCAGCGTTTTCCCTTCAATCGGATGTTTGAGCTTATTGATGAGGCGATTGAGGCAGGAATTATTGAAGAAGAGGTTGTTGCCCAATCCGGATATACCGAGTATCAGCCGCGGAATTTCACTGTGATTCCTTTCCTCACGCAGGAAGAGATGAATGAATATGTGGAGCGCAGCAGATGCATTATTTCTCATGCGGGTGTTGGCTCCATTACAAATTGTCTTGAACGCGGCAAGCCCGTTATTGTCATTCCACGCCGGAAAGAATGGGGCGAACATGTGGATGACCATCAGCTTGAAATCTCCAAAGTTTTTCAGGATAACGGCTATGTGGCCGTCGCGGAGAGTCAGGCTGAATTACAAAAACTGGTTCCTTGCATAGAAGAGCTGACGTTCCAGCCTTATGTGAGAAAACAGTCTGATCTGATCTCATCCATCAAAAATTACGTGAATAGTCTGTAAGAGGTATGAAGATTAACCATGAAAAAAAGGAGTCTATCATGAAACCAAAAGTATTGGTTGTTGGATCATCCTTGAAGGATATGGGCGGAATTGTAAGTGTCATCAAAAACATTGAGGATTCCTCCATCTCGGAAATGTATGCCATGCAGCGGGTCGAAACGTATATCACGGGCAGCGTGTTATCACGGCTGCTTATTTTTATACGGGGATTCATGCAATTCTGGATGAAACTGTACACGTTCAAGCCGGATATCGTGCATATTCATATGGCAAACAACGGGAGCTTTTATCGGAAGTCTCTATTTCTGCTAACTGCACGAAAGTTGTTTCGAAGGTCAGTCATTCTGCATATACATGCGGCCAGCTTTGATGATTTCTACAATCAATTTGCTCTGCAGCGCAAGTATTGTCACTACATTCTGAATCAGGCAGACAAGTTGATTGTCTTGTCCCAGACGTGGAAAGAATACTTTGCTACGATTGTGCCGGAGACAGCGATTGAGGTTCTTTATAACGGGGTCTTTGTCAAAGAACCGTTTGTAAGAGAACAACAAACAGCCGTTAATGCTCTCTTCATGGGCAGACTGGGTGAGCGAAAAGGAGTCTACGATCTGCTTCAGTCCATTCAGCAATTAAAGGCGCTGGGCGTTACAGCCACCTTTAATCTGGCAGGGGATGGCGAAGTCGAAGAAGTCAAAGCAATCGTGCAGCAGTATGGAATAGAGGATCGTGTCAATGTACTCGGCTGGATTAACGGAGAGCAAAAGGAAAAACTGATGCGGGAAGCGGATCTACTGGTCCTACCTTCTTATCATGAGGGATTACCTATGGCCATACTTGAAGCAATGAATTGTGGCTTGCCCATTATATCGACCGCCGTCGGAGGCATCCCCGAAGTGATTACATCCGGTCATAATGGGCTGTTAATCGAGCCGGGAGATGTGCACGGGCTGACATCAGCGCTGGAATATCTCATCACGGATGAAGAGGTTAGAGCAAGAATGGGTTCACATAACAGAGAGATTATATCGGATAAGTTTGATATGAATCTTCTCGTGGGCAGATTATCAGGAATATATGATGCACTTCAAGTGAAGGTATCCTAGTGAACAGGAAAAGGTGATGAAATGAACCCCTTGGTATCTTGCATCATTACGACCCATAACCGGGCCGATTTATTGAAAAATGCGTTGAGAAGTGTACGTGAGCAAACACATCCGTATCTGGAGATTTTCATTGTGGATGATGGTTCAGAAGATCAGACGCCAGAGATCTGTCAGGCTTGGACCCGGGAAGATTCACGGATTCGGTACATCCGAGTTCCATATCCCAAAGGAGCCAACCATGCACGGAATGTAGGGATATCCCAAGCCAATGGCAAGTACATTGCCTTCCTGGATGATGATGATGAATGGATGCCTGACAAAATAAAAACCCAGGCGGAAGTGCTGGAGCGTACACAGGAATCATTCACCTTTTGCAGCAAGTATCTCGCATACACGAATGAGCAGCATCAGGTGGTCAAACGGAAATTGTCGGTGGAACCTCGCGATGTTATCCGGTATGAGGATCTGCTTACATTCAACTGGATTGGGGAAACGTCCAAAATCATGGTACTTACCTCACTGGCTCGTGAAGTTCGATTTGATGAAAATCTGACATCCGCTCAGGATTATGATTTTTATCTGCGTATATTGAAACGAGGCTACATCGCCGTGAATGTGAAAGAACCGCTGGTGGATATCAACATCCACAGTGGTCCACGAATTTCAACCTCTACAACGGCCAAGTACAAGGGCCAACGCAAGATTATTTTGAAATACTACAATGACATGTCCAAGGAACAGAAGCGCCGTCAGTTACACCATTATCGAATGCTCGAATGGTCGAGAAATACACTTCGCAATAACGTTTATTTGAAAAAAGCACTGTCGCTGTACCCTTGGTGGAAAGATTGGGTGCTGCTCAAGCGTAATACCAAAATTATGATGCAAGGATTTCTAATGAGATTTCATGCAAGGCGCGCAGTTGGAACGTATACAGAGGAACCTGTGCGAATGAAACTAAAGTAAGAGGTGTCTGGATGGAAAATCCGACGGTGTATATGCTGCCCAAGATGATTGAGAACAATAAATTCAATGAGCTGTTATCCGATTCCATTGAGAACAAAGGATGGGAAGTGAAACAGTTTACCAAAAGAGATCTAATCAAACTGAAAAAAAATGATGTGCTGCATTTTCATTGGCCCAGCTTCTATTACAGAGGTTCTTCCATGCTGACAACGGTGATCAAGTCCATTTTGTATGTATTGATGATCTGTTTTGCGCGCTTGCGCGGGGCCAAATTGTTCTGGACGGTGCATAACATCTGGCCTCACAACAGCGGCAAGACGCGGTTTGATTATTGGATGAGAAAAATACTGGTCCAAAATTGCTCCAAGCTGATTGTCATGGGCAAACCCTTGATCTCGGAGATCTGTTCGACGTTTGGGATTGATTCCAGCCGGATCGAGGTTATACCACATGGACATTACAAGGGAGTGTATCAGGGAAAAGGGGTGAATATCCGCTCCCGGTTTGGCATCCCGGAGGATAGTTATGTGTATGCGTTCTTCGGTCAGGTGTCGCCGTACAAGGGCGTGGATGATTTGCTGGAGGCATTCAAGGATCTGGATTCCGAACAGGCCCATCTGTTGATTGCCGGCAAAAAGGTAAAGGATTATGACCTTGGAGATGAATTTCTCAAGAGTGGACATATTCATACCCATTTTCATTTCATCGAAGATGATGAATATTCGGATTATTTTGATGCAGTTGATTCGATCATTCTTCCATACAAGCAAATTGCGACTTCTGGCAGTGCAATTCTGGCATTGACCTTCTGTAAACCGGTGGTGGCACCACGGATTGGCTTGTTGGAGGAATATCTGCCTGAAGATTGTGCCGTGCTCTACGAACCTTCCGATCCGGATGGATTGCTCAAGGCAATGAATATGATCCGGTTAAAACAATCGGAGTTTCAGGAAGGCAGTGGTTTTGTCAAAGCGTTGGAGCGGCTGGATTGGCCAGTGATTGCCCAAAGGACACTTACCCTGTACTCCAGTTAGTGCAGATGAACGGGTGGACCTAATTGAAAAATATGGGGATGAAATGATGAAGGTAACCGTCGCGATCTGTACGTATAACCGTGCACAGGATGCGGTAGAGGCCATACGAAGTGCAATACAACAGAATTACGCAAGCAGCAACTATGAGATCATACTCATTGATAACAATTCAAAAGACAACACACGGGAAGTCGTGCTTCAAACCATCTTGCAGCATGAGAACCATTCGATCCGGTATGTGTTGGAAGAAAAGCAAGGCTTGTCTGTAGCCCGTAACCGGGCCATTCACGAGGCACGCGGCGAGTATATCCTGTTCCTTGACGATGATGCCTTTGCTTGCAGGGACTGGATTCACCAGATCGTTAGCGTGTTTGAGATGAATGAAAATATCGGTTGTGTTGGAGGCAAGATTGACCCGATCTGGGAAGTGCCTGAGCCAATGTGGATTCCACCGGAGAACAGGTCGCTGTTCACCATTCTGGATTTTGCAGATGAAGTCACTGAAATGAAAAGTCCTTATATTCCATTTGGTGCAAATGTGGCTTTTCGTTTATCTGTCTTTGATCAACTGGCTCCCTTCCGTGAAGATCTTGGAAGAGTGGGGAACAACCTCCTCTCCAGTGAAGAGAGTGAGTTAATTGCAAGAATACGGACAAAGTTCAAGGTATATTACACGCCATACGGCGCGGTACAACATAAAGTAGCCAAAGAGCGAACGACAAAGAACTGGTTTCTGCGCCGAATCTATTGGCAAGGTGTGAGTGATGCCATTCGTGATCAGGATCGTGGTGTTGTGCGTACGGCCAAACATGGCATCAAGCTTGCACAGGGGATCACAACCTCACTGATCTACATTTATAATGCAGATCGGTTCACACGTCAGCTTGCCAAGGTATGTTACCGAAACGGCATGATTGTTGGGTCGCTTCGTCAAAACAGTAAGGGATGAGGATCGCTATGGCGCAAGTTGCACTTCGCAAAGTATTCAGAGGAAACGGCTTAATGAGTGCCATATTTCAGACAAGTGGAACCAATCTGCTGGTCATGACACTGACGATGTTGTCTTCCATTTTGACGTCACGCATGTTCGGGGTAGAGGGAAAGGGCGCATTCTCGGCCATCCTGTTCTGGCCTGCGCTCTTAACCGGATTGGTCGGATTCGGACTACCGACTTCTATTATTTATAACATCAAACAGAGCGCAACCGAGAAGAGTGCACAGTATGTTCGGTTAAGCTTTCTTTTTCAAGTTCCGGTGTGCATCATCATTGGTATTGTGGCCTGGTTGGGATTACCTTTCTGGCTCTCCAGCTTTCCGCCGGAGGTCGTGCAGATATCCAGATGGTATACGATTGCAACCGTTCCTGTACTTATTGTCATCAATCTCATATCAGCGCTCTCGCAGAGTCGGGAGAAATTCGCTGTATATAATGGTATCCGGTTAATGATCCCCCTGTTTAATGTAGGCGGGCTTTTTGTGTTATGGGGCCTGGGGATGCTGAGCATTCAGCTCGCGGCTGCGATCTATTTTGTAACCAGCTTCTCAGTGGTGGCGTGGGCTATCTATGCGAACCGTAATGAATTGAGACTGAGATGGTTCAAGGATCGGGTAGACCAGAGTTCGGCCAAGAAGCTTTTTGGTTATGGCAGCAGGGTGTATGGTGTTGAATTGTTAGGAACGCTGTATACCCAGTTTGATAAAATCATTATTTTGGCTTTGCTCACCCCGCGTGATTTTGGACTGTATTCCGTCGTATTTGCGTTATCCCGAATCTACAATGCGGTTCAGACGGCGATTAGTAATGTTGTTTTTCCAAAAGTGACCGGATTGCCCCAAGAGCAGATTATTCGAACAGTTGGCAGAGCCTTCCGCATCTCGCTCATGGTCATGATGATCATTGTAATACCCACTATGTTTGTGGGGAACTACCTGATGGGTCTTCTGTTTGGCTCCGAATTTTTGGAAGCGAGCGTAGCATTTTATATTTTGGCTGTGGAATGCATTATTGGTGGTGGCTCCTGGATTCTGGCATCCGCATTTAATGCACTTGGTCGGCCTGGACTTGTGATGATCAGACAGCTCATTGCACTCTCGGTGACGGTGGCTTTGTTCTTTGTATTCACCCCGCTGTGGGGGCTCAACGGAATTGCGATTGCTTTATTGATCGGGTCCATTGTACGAATGGTGGTTACTGTGGCTGCGATGAAGATTGTATTTAAGGTGAAGTTTGCCGCCATGTTCTATGACAAGGAAGATCTGACGTTTCTCTATGAACGGTTAAATAAAAAAAGAAGAAGAGTCACCCAAGGAGGAGATGGAGATGCTGGGCACTAACAATATTCATCCAATGGAAGAGTTGAAGGGACATTTACGTCAGATTTTGAAGGTCATTCCACCGCGTACCGAAATCTATTATTTGGATTACCCGGTGCATAGCAATGGTGGCGACTTGTTGATTATGAAAGGTACTGAGGCTTTCTTCCGGGACAATGATATTCATGTACGTGCCAGATACAGCATTCTGGATTGCCCTTTGTCTCTCAAGGTACCGGAAGGTATCACGATTGTGTTGCACGGGGGAGGTAACTTTGGTGATCTCTACCCTGCCCATCAGAAATTGAGAGAACGAATGATTGCCCAGCATCCGAATCACCGGATTGTCATTCTGCCTCAGACGATGTTTTATAAGAGTGATATTGAATTGAAAAAGACAGCCCAAGTATTCAATCGTCATAAGGATGTGCACTTTTTTGTCCGGGATACCTTATCTTATGAGATAGCCAGTAAAGAATTTCAACAAACCAATGTGTATCTATCTCCGGATATGGCGCATCAGTTGTGGCCTCTTAAGTCCAAGAGCAAGCCTACCGCAGAGATGTTGTATTTCTTCCGGAAAGACATTGAGAAAACTCAGAATCAGGTGCATTACGAATCCGTCAGTGGACCTAAGGCCACGTTTAAAGACTGGGAGACATTGTACAACCGGGTAGACCGGAAGATCATTCGCATGATTACATCCCGGTTAAAGTCAGGGAAAGGCAGCTCTTTCGCCCGCTGGTTGTGGTACAAATACTCTGATCGGATGGTACATACGGCCATTAAGGAATTCAATCAATACCGAACCATCACGACATCCCGTCTGCATGGACATATTCTGGCCTGTCTCCTGGATCAACCGAACATCCTGCTGGATAATTCATACGGCAAGAACTCGAATTATTATGCAGCTTGGACCAAGAGCAATCCGGCAGGCAGACTAGAATCCAATCAGACCAGCACATATAACAAGCCAACCGAGACCGGAAAGGGAGCAAGTACGGTTGTGCTGTCGGATGGTGCAGCCCTATGAGAAGTATTCTGTTATCCGGTGGTTCTGGCAAGCGTCTCTGGCCGTTATCCAACGATTCCAGATCCAAGCAATTTCTTAAAGTTCTTCATGGGCCAGAGGGAAATCCGGAATCCATGGTACAGCGGGTATGGAGACAGCTGAATCATGCCGGACTTTCATCTGAGGCGCTTATCGCGACCAGTTTGCCACAGGTGGAGATTCTGACTTCTCAGCTGGGAGACGATGTGAGACTGGTTGTGGAGCCTGAGCGCAGAGATACGTTTCCTGCGATTGCACTCGCTGCCTCCTATCTGTATTCCGTAGAGAGTGTGAGTCTGAATGAGACGATTGCAGTGTTGCCTGTAGATCCCTTTGTTGAAAAAGAATTCTTCGAAGTGCTGGCAACCTTACCGGAGATGCTTGATAAGTCTGGTGCTGATCTGGCCTTGATGGGAGTTGTGCCGACGCACCCGTCAGAGAAGTACGGATACATCATTCCGCAATCCCAATCTTCCAGTGAAAATAACAATGAATACGTGAATGTAGC
Source organism: Paenibacillus sp. FSL H7-689 (assembly GCF_000517905.1). NCBI lineage: Bacteria > Bacillati > Bacillota > Bacilli > Caryophanales > Paenibacillaceae > Paenibacillus > Paenibacillus sp. FSL H7-689. Next base: position 107,864 of record NZ_ASPU01000016.1, on the reverse strand, counting down.
GAAGTTCCAGGAGAAACCCTGCGAATCCGATGCGGTCCTCATGATTGAGCAGGCCGCATTATGGAATTGCGGGGTTTTTGCTTTTAAGCTGGGTTATTTGATTAATCTGCTCATTGAGATGGAACTGCCGATCCAGTATGACGAGATGCTGAAGCAATACGGAAGATTGAACAAGATCAGTTTTGATTACCAGGTTGTCGAGAAGGCAAATCAGATTATCGCTATTCCGTATAACGGCTTCTGGAAAGATCTAGGCACGTGGAACACACTCACGGAAGAGATGGGAAGCTCGGTTGTAGGAAAAGGGTGGATTACGGGAGATTCCTTGAATACCCACTTGGTCAATGAATTGAACATTCCGGTTGCTATATTGGGATTGTCGGATGTGGTGGTCGCCGTGAGTCCGGATGGCATTCTGGTCAGTGACAAAGAAGCCAGCCCACGGATCAAGGAAATCTTGAAGAATGAGGATCAACGCCCCATGTATGAGGAGCGCAGGTGGGGTTGCTACCGGGTTCTGGATTACACAAGAAACGAAGCTGGCGGCGAGGTTCTCACCAAACGAATCTGCATCAGTGCCGGGAAAAACCTGAGTTATCAATACCATTTGCTTCGCAATGAGGTATGGACGGTTGTATCGGGAACTGGGGAATTGATTCTGGATGGGAAGAGCCGAATGATCGGGCAAGGAGATACGGTGATCATTGACCGGAGTATGCTTCATTCCGTCAGAGCCGTTACGGAACTGGAGATCATTGAAGTACAGATCGGCAGCCAGCTGATTGAAGAAGATATCGTTAGAGTGTCTACCGAATGGCAGGACATTGTTCAGACATATGTGAAGCACGCGTAACCAACACATTAGGACATGGGGGAGATTATGGAATGAATATTACGGTGATTGGCACAGGGTATGTGGGTTTGGTATCGGGCGTATGTTTTTCGGAACTGGGAAATAACGTGATCTGTGTCGACAACAATGTGGAAAAAGTGAATATGTTAATGGACGGTCATGTTCCGATCTATGAACCGGGTCTGAAGGATATCATGAATGCCAATATGAAAGCAGGAAGGCTGTCCTTCACCACCAACATTCAGGATGCTATCAGTCGTTCGGATATCATCATTATCGCGGTGGGTACGCCATCCCTGCCTAATGGCGAAGCAAATCTGAGCTTTATTGAGCTTGTCGCGCGAGAAATAGGTTCTTATATGGATAATTATAAAATAATAATGACTAAAAGCACTGTTCCTGTCGGAACTAACGATCGTATTCAGGAATGGATCAGCAGTTTGACGAATCATCCATTCGACATGGCATCGGTACCGGAGTTCCTGCGAGAAGGTACCGCTGTCCAGGATACGCTCTATCCTGACCGGATAGTCATTGGGACACATAGTGAGCGGGCAGTCGCCACGTTGAAAGAGCTGCATCAGCCATTAACCGATCAGATTATTGTTACGGATATTCGCTCGGCCGAAATGATTAAATATGCATCCAACGCTTTCCTGGCAACCAAGATCTCATTTATCAACGAAATCTCTAACATCTGTGAAAAAGTAGGAGCAGATGTCAGCCGTGTTGCCGAAGGCATGGGCTATGACAGACGAATCGGTGCCTCCTTTCTCAAGGCAGGCATTGGTTACGGAGGTTCCTGTTTCCCTAAGGATACACAAGCTCTGATTCAAATTGCAGGTAATGTGGATTATGACTTCAAACTGCTGAAGTCCGTGGTGGAAGTGAACAAAGATCAACGCTTCAACATCATTCGTAAACTGGAAGATGCACTAGGCTCACTCGAAGGGAAGGAGATTGCCATCTGGGGGCTTGCTTTCAAACCAGATACCGATGACGTTCGTGATGCTCCGGCGATTGAGATCATTCAACGTTTGCTTGAGCAGGGAGCGGTGATTCGGGCATATGACCCCATCGCTACCGAGAACTTCCGCAAAGAGGTGGATTCCCCATCCATTACGTGGGAAGAGCGTGCCATGAAAGCGGCGGAAGGTGCTGATGCACTCTGTGTTCTGACGGAATGGAAAGAGTTCATGGAGGTTAATCTGACTGATTTGGCAGCGCATATGAATCAACCCATCCTGATTGATGGAAGAAACATCTACGGAGAAGATCAGATTAAAGATACGTCCTTTCAATACTACTCCGTTGGTCGTCCAGGTCTAACCAATATCGATGGAAGAAAAACGGCAGTCATCTGACGGAGGCCATAACATGAGACGCGGGATCAAAATAACATTAGGTGCCATTTCCCTTGTTGCAGTTGTCATGATTGGATATTCTGTGTATCTGTATTCGCATGTTAAATCAGCGGCGGATCAAATGTATGAACCCCGGGAACCCATCAAGCAGGTATCTATTGTAGACCAGCGGGGTGGGGGAGATTTCCCTGTGGACATGGAGAATGAAGAACCTTTTAATGCTTTGATTATGGGTGTGGATGAACGTTCCAATGATCGGGGGCGCTCCGACACCATGATTGTATTAAGTGTTAATCCTGCGAAACAATCCGCACTTATGTTTAACATTCCCCGAGATACCAGAACGAATATTGTTGGTCACGGCACGGAGGATAAGATCAACCATGCCTATGCTTTTGGGGGCGTTAACATGTCTGTGCAGACCGTGGAACAATTGCTCAACGTTCCCATACATTACTACATGAAAGTGAATATGGAGGGCTTTGCACAAGTCATCGACATGGTGGGTGGAGTGGATGTGAATAACCCGTTTGCATTTGACTATGAGGGTTACCGGTTCGAGCAAGGGAATATTCATCTGGATGGTGAAGCTGCTTTGGGATTTTCGCGGATGCGTTATGATGATCCGAAGGGAGATCTCGGGCGGAATGACCGCCAGCGGGAGATCATCAAACAAGTGCTGAAGAATACGGTCCAGGTATCCAACGTATTGCAACTGGAGACGTTGCTGGACGAAGTCAGTGCTCACGTCAGAACCGACGTTACCTTTGATGAGATGAAGCAGATGTTCTCCAATTATCGTTCGGTACTGGATCATATTGAATCCGTTGAGATTAAAGGCACGGGCAAGAAAATAGACGGAGTGTATTACTATATCGTGGAACAATCGGAACGAGACAGGATACATCAGATGATTGAAGAACATTCAAAATGATCGGATAGGGCGGTGAACCAGATGCGTATCTCCAGGCTAATGAAATTGTCCCTGATTGTGCTACTAATGTATATGCTCATGATACCGGCAAGTACAAATTATGTTCAATCAGCTCAAAACTATCAATGGAAGAATATACCTATTGGTGGTGGGGGGTACGTTACAGGCGTGGTTATTCATCCGACTGAGCCTGATCTGGTTTACGCTCGAACTGACGTTGGAGGAGTATATCGGTTGGATACAGCTTCAGGAGATTGGGTCCCACTACTGGATCATTTCGGAGATGAGGACAGCAATCTGTACGGCGTGGATGGAATTGCGCTGGATCAGCAAAACCCCAATGTCGTGTATATCGCTGCTGGGAAGTACGGGAACGTGGGGCCGAGTGATATTCTGAAATCTACAGATCGGGGAGAGACCTGGATTCGAACCGGACTTAATCTTCGGAATGAATCAAATGGAAACATCCATCGAGCCATGGGAGAGAGCATCGCGGTTAATCCCACGAACTCCAATTACCTGCACGTGGGTACACGATATGATGGATTGTACACTTCCAGTGATGGTGCAGCCACGTGGAGCAAGGTATGGGATGTACCTAGCGGGCTATCTGGTGAGGGAATTCGGAGTGTAGCTTATGGATTGAATCCCGTGACGAAGCAAGGTCAAGTTGTGTATGCGGGGGTTCGCGGCATTGGTGTGTATAGCAAAGCACCAAGAAGCAATGGGCAGACCACTTGGCAACTTACCGGGAGAAGTCCCGAATATCCTGCACGTATGACTGTGGCGAAGAACGGGACGTTGTATGTGACCACGGATAATCAGGGCGTCTACAAGTTCAATGGTGTGCAGTGGACAAATATAACACCCAGCTCCAGTTACTCATCTTATTATGGAATCACGATTGATCCCCAAAACGATAATCATATCTTGGCAGCCGTTCGAACAGGCGGAGATAATCTGCCACTGTATCGTTCCGTTAATGGCGGACAGAGTTGGACAACAGTGAGCAAAACGCTGGTATCCAAACCGTCCTGGTGGACACCCAACATGTTTTTCTCAGCGACATCCAGTATCAAGTTTGACCCACATAATCCGGGCACCGTATACGCTACAGACTGGTTTGGCGTGTACAAGACGGAAAATATCAATGGTACCACTGGATTGACTGGCAGTACTGCGAGTACTTGGGAAGCCATTACCGATGGTCATGAAGAAGTCGTCGCACTCACGGCATCCACACCACCTCAGGGTGTTTCATTCTTTAGTGGTTTAACGGATCAGGTCGGATTTAGACATGAAAATGTAACCGATGTTCCTCTTAATAAAACCCCGCTCGCAGGTATGCGAGAAATTGTGAGTATTGACTATCATGAGGCAAATCCGAATTACATGATATTTCTGGGAAGCAGTGACTGGTATGGTACGACCACACGTTTATTTGTCTCTTCCAATAACGGAGTTACCGTAACTCCAGTAAACGTTCCGGCAGGTTCTACACTGGGGCGGGTGGCCTATTCAGCCATTAATCCAAATGTAATTGTTTATTACCCCCAGACCGGTAATCCGGTCAGAAGCACGAATCGTGGCGCAACATGGCAAAATATGAATGGTGCCCCTTTTCAGGCCATCGGGGGGAATATGGTTTTTGCCTATAATCATCCACTGGCTGCGGATCGCATCAATGGATATAAATTTTATATGTATGCTGCTGGTTATCTGTATCGGTCTACGGATGCAGGTGCCAACTGGTCCAAAGCGAATACAGTTCGCCTTCCTATTAATACGGATATCAATACAAGCTTCATTAAAGTCGAGGCTGCACCTGGCGTGGCGAATAATGTATGGGTGAGTCTGGGAACCGATGGATTATATGCATCAACGAACTCGGGAAATACATTTTCCAAGATCCAAGGTGTACAGAACTCCAAATTATTTGCCTTTGGTAAAGCTCAGCCAGGCAAATTTGTCCCAGCCGTTTATGTATATGGCACCGTAAATAATGTGAATGGATTCTTCCGTTCCGATGATATGGGGGTAACCTGGAACAATATAGGTCCTTTAGGTAATGGAATCGGGCTGGGCAATGAACCGCAAATTATGGCGGCAGACCGTCAAATCTATGGTCAGGTATATGTAGGTACAAATGGCAGAGGCATGTATGTTGGATCAATAGAATAACGAGAGAGATATGAAAGTGGTGAAGATCAAAATGATGGAGGAGGGCTCCGGGCGCACGAGACAAAAGCATGTACGAAGAACGTACGGATTTCTCATTGCTCTGCTGTTAATTGTGATCTGGATTCTGGTCATCTGGTCCATGTCCACGCAATCCTCTCAACAGCAAGACATCCAGCCTTGGCTTCATAAATGGTCTCAAAAATTGCACATCGGTTTTACGCTTCCCGATGTGCAATTCACTTACGGGGAGTATGAGTATTCGCTGAAGCAGCGGCCGTATGATTTTGCAGAGTTCATCTTTCGCAAGAGTGCGCACTTATTTGTATACGCTGTGCTCGCCGTGCTTGTGTACGGCGGGCTGCGGTACAGAAGAACATCCCTTGTGACCAGTATCGTTTCTGCTCTGGCTGTGGTGTTTGTTATAGCCTCCATTGATGAGTATATTCAGCAGTTCAGCCCGGACCGGACAAGCTCGATACGTGATGTTGGAGTAGACTTGCTCGGCGGCTGTTGTGGGATTGCCATATATGCAGGACTTCAATCCATTATCCGAAGGATCAGAAAAGGAAAGCGTACTTCCATTCACAGTGAGTGATTTCCCAGGAAATTAGATATCGTTCAACTTCTACTTGTCTGCCATCCATCATAAGTATGGAGTAGGACAAGGAGGACTGGACATGCTGCGAAGAAGGAACCGGAATGCTTTGCTCAAAAAGATCGGGTTCATCGCGATCATTGTATTATTGCTGTGGTTGATTGCCAGAACCATTCCGTATCTGTTTCAGGCAGATACATCGGATGAAGCTGCTGCTGTTGCCGAAGAGTTTTACAAATATGAGCAGACGGGTGACTTCGGCAGTTCATGGGAACTCTTTCATCCCCTGATGAAAGAGCGGTTTCCCAAGAGTGCTTACGTACAGAACAGAGCACATATATTTATGCAGCATTTTGGCGTGGAAACGTTTGAGCTGGAGATGGAGAAGCCAGAGCGCGAGTTCGATGTAACCGTGATTGATGGCGTTAAGCCATTTTCTGAAGCCTACAGAATCCGGGTCACCCAGAAGTACTCAGGTACCTTTGGCCAATTCGATATTGTGCAGACCTGTTATCTGGTAGAGGATGGCGATGAGTGGACCTTACTCTGGTATTATCCAAATCAGAAAAATGAGGATACCTCTCAGGTCGACAATAGTGACTGATCAGGAATTAATATTAACCCATACATTGAACCGAATTGTATCATTTACCTAACATGAGGCTCCATAAATGCGAGACTTTTGTCGCATTTATGGAGCTTTTTTTGTGTTTTGCTTGTTTTTATGGCTGTAAAGCCTTGACATTAGTCCCGGTGTCAAGTAAATTACGAGATAGATACAAAATGTATCAATTTTCAGCGTCTAACGACAAATAACAAGGACTTCTAAGCTCCTTGTGAGGGGAAGGAATATCATTGATCGAAACGGGCCGCTTTTACTGTGTCAGTTGTGGGATGATTGTGTCGGTCACTAGAAGCTCTGTCGAAATGAAGGAAGAGGGCAATGGAGGCAATCACGTATTTCGCACCGGATTCTACCGGAGTGAAATGCCGCTTGGATGCTGTGAAGCGTGTGTAGTTGAAGCAAAACGTCAGGGGAAATCCCAGTTTGCGGGACAATATACTAAAGATTATGATACACTATGTTCATATGAGAAACGGGCATGAATGATGTGCTCGTCCATGAAGGAGGGGATTGAATGCAGCAGGAGCCGGTCGTCCGGATTCAGGGCGTCAGCAAGATCATATCCTCCCGATCATTGGTCAGCGACCTGACTCTGGATATTTCTCCGGGGCAGGTTTTTGGTTTTTTAGGACCCAATGGCGCGGGAAAAACAACGACGATTCGAATGATGGTTGGACTGATGTCCATCAGTAAAGGTGATATTTTCATTTCGGGACACAGTGTAAAGAATGAATTTGAGCAGGCGGTAGCCCAGGTAGGAGCTATTGTGGAAAATCCGGAAATGTATAAGTTTCTGACCGGGTACCAAAATCTCGTTCACTTTGCCCGCATGTCGCCGGGAGTTACGAAGGAACGTATTGCGGAAACAATTGAGCGTGTGGGGCTCACAGCTCGTATTCACGATAAGGTCAAAACCTATTCACTGGGCATGCGCCAGCGTCTGGGTGTCGCGCAAGCGATATTACATAAACCGAAGCTGCTTGTACTGGATGAGCCGACCAATGGTCTGGACCCACAGGGTATACGGGAACTGAGAGATTATTTGCGCCAGCTCACCCAAGAGGAAGGCATTACGGTCTTTGTATCCAGTCATTTGTTGTCGGAGATGGAGCTGATGTGTGATACGGTTGCCATCATCCAGAATGGCAAGTTGATCGATGTAAGAAACCTTCGGGCTGAAGCAGGTTCGGATGCATTAATCGAAGTTGCTTTTGAGCTGAATGATGCAGATCGTGCTGCGGATCTGATTCAGGGTGCTGTCGTACAGGGCAATGTACTGGTGATGCGGGTGTCTCGTGAGCAGATTCCGGATATCAATGCCAAGCTGGTTAGCGAAGGGTTTCAGGTATACGGTATTCGTAACGTGACTCACACCCTGGAAGAACAATTCTTGCAAGTCACTGGGGGTGGAGGCATTGGGTAGTTTTGGTAATCTGATATTGAACGAGAATATGAAAATTTTCCGTCGTCCCCGTACCTGGATCATGTTATCAATTTTGGCGCTGATCTCGCTATTAATGCCAGTGTTACTGCGAGAAGGCATGGGGTCCAATGAAGTTTTGTACTGGGAAGCGGCTGTAACGACCATCCAGATTACGTTTTTCCTGAACACGATCTTCTGTGTCGTGATTGCAGCGGAATCGGTTGCGGGCGAATTTACCTGGGGAACCATTAAGCTGTTGCTGATCCGTCCATGGTCACGAAGCAAAGTTCTTGCTTCCAAATATCTGACCGTCGTTGGCTTCAGTATTGTCAGTACATTGCTGATCATCGCGATGGCCATGCTAACGTCTTATATCCTTTTCTCGCATGATGCTCCGGGAGGAAGCGGTAGTCCGGCTACGAATGCTCTGACGTTATGGGGATATTTGTACGTTGATCTGTTCATTACGCTTGCGATTGCCTTTATGGTGTCCTCCGTATTTCGTTCAGGTGCACTTGCGATTGGATTATCTCTGTTCATTATGTTCTCACAGAGTATCTTCTCACTCATATTCAATCCGGTCCGTTATGAGTGGGCCAAGTATGTTCTATTCAACAACATGGATCTTAGCAAATACATGACCTCCGGGGCAGATTTTGCGCTAATGGGTGGTCCGAGTGCAGGAATGACACTGGGTTTCTCCATTGCAGTTCTGGCGGTGTATTACGTTATTTTCATGGTGATTTCCTGGGTTGTATTCAGCAAAAGAGATGTGGCAGGCTAACACCTGCTTCTTTTTTTTGCTCCAATGTTTGTTTTGGAAAGAAAATAAGTGTATATTCAGCATCGCCTGTGGCATGACTGTCATTTAAGGGTACTTAGTATCATAAGTAAATGACTAGATATACATATGAACGCCGCAGTCACTTTGGCAGAGCAGCGCATGGAGGGATCACGTTTCTTGATAAATAACAAGTTCTACCGCATATGTACAGCGATTATTCTGCTGCTGCTCATCGTGTATCTGGGGGAAAAAGTGAACTTTATTTTCAGCCCCCTGACCTCACTGATTCACATCATCATCATTCCGCTGCTGATTGCTGGTTTCTTCTATTATCTGCTGCGCCCGCTTGTCGATTATATGGAAAGGCATAAGATCAAACGTGCATTATCAGTTCTGATTATTTATGTCGTAATTGCACTAATACTTGCAGGTTTTAGTGTGCTTGTATGGCCTTCCCTGCGTGAACAATTGATGAATTTCGTGGAGAATGCTCCAGCGTTGGTTACTTCACTCAGCGATCAGTTGAATGCACTTGAAAAGAGCAATGTTGTATCCAGATACCTGCCTGATGATTCCAATCTATTCTCACGATTATCCGATGTTCTGAGTCAAGGGATCACTCAGGTAACCAATTATGTCTCCGGGTTATTCTCCGTGGTATCCAATCTGGTTATTATTCTGGCAACGTTCCCGATCATGTTGTATTACATGCTCAAGGAAGGCAGTAAGTTTGGAACGAATCTAACCTTATTGTTGCCAAGGCATTATCGAAAGGATGGGGAAGAAACCGTCCATGAGATCGATGAAGCACTAAGCAACTATATTGTTGGCAGGGTTATTGTTAATGTAGCCTTGGGGATTCTGATGTACATCGGTTTTCTCATCTTAGGTTTGCCTTACGCATTGCTGCTGACGGTTGTATCCATTATTCTGAACTTCATCCCTTATGTGGGTGCTTTGCTGGCAGCTATTCCGGTTGTCATTGTCGCGTTTATCGAATCACCTTCGATGGCGATCTGGTCACTGGTCATCATTGTAATCGCACAGCAAATTCAGGATAACCTGATCTCACCTTATGTCTATGGCAAACAGCTCGATATTCATCCACTGACTACCGTTATCCTTTTGCTCGTGGGTGCTGACCTGGGAAATATTTTGGGTATGATTATCGTGATTCCCCTATATATGATTCTGAAAATTATAGTTCGCAAAATCCATTATCGGATTGTCGAAGATAAGACTGAAACTTAAATGGAATTTGAAATACAACGCTGTCATGTGCCACTACTAATGTTTGTTATTGAATCACATCGATAAGCTCAACAGGATAAGCCGCATATCAATGGTGAAGGGTCAGGTAAGTTTGCCCTCGCGATGGCTATGCGGCTTTATTTTTATTTTCATTTTTATTGCTCACTCATGTTATATCTGTTATACTTGATATATAACAGATAACAAAAAGAAGGTGAACCCTTGATTATTCAACTGGATATGCAATCCGAACTTCCCATCTATTCGCAACTTGTTTATCAAATTATTGAAGGCATTGCTAGTGGTGAGTTACAGCTAGGTGAGGCGTTACCTTCGGTTCGGAATTTAGCCGCAGATATTGGTGTTAACCTTCACACCGTCAACAAGGCTTATACACTACTCAAGCAAGATGGATACATTCTGGTTCATAGGCAAAAGGGAGTTGTAGTGAACCCTGATGGAATGCCTGGTTTAACGGATGATTTTTTGAAAAAGCAGCAAAGAGAATTAAGACCGATTATTGCCGAAGCGATCTGTCGCGGAATGACCAAAGAGGAACTATCTGCGGTGTTAGACCAAATGTATGATGATGTGAAGATGGGTCACAACAAAGAATAAAGGAATCGAGGGAGTGTGTTATGTATGCAACTATTTAGTATATTACCTATCATTTTAATCTTTGCTCCATTAGCCGTATTTCTATCTTTTGCACCATATGTGACAAGGGAAACAATCAGCTTTGGGGTTACGGTAAGTGAGTATAATTACTACACACCCATCTTGCGTAAGCTACGGAGTGCGTTTGCTACCGTAAGTCTGATCGGAAACGGGATGATTATACTTGTCTGTCTGTATTTACTCCCATCTGCTAATGAAAAGTCTACGGCAATGATCACCGGTGTTTGCACAGTGTTGTTTATTGTATACTGGGCAGCACTACACATCTTATTTCATTTCAAGATGAAAAAGATAAAAGGAACACTTACAACTGTAGACGCACCTCAACGGGTTAAAATCGATACCACCTTCCGTCAAAATAAACTCACCTATTCCAACTATTGGTTTCTCATTCACATTGCTATTATTGTAGCCATTGGAATCATTTCAATCCTGAATTATAAGGCACTCCCTAACGTCATTCCAATGAAATATGATCTTCAGGGCCATGTCATTTCCAGTGCGCCTAAAACCTACCTCTCGGTACTGGCTATTAATCTTGTGCAGCTAGGCATCATTGCACTTATGATGTTGGTGAACTGGAGTATCAAAACAAGCAAACAACAGCTTACCGCGTCTAATCCTGCCCAATTTGCTGCTGAAAATATTCAATTCCGTCGTAAATGGTCCCTATTTACGCTTGTAACAGGCTTACTTCTTACCATTTTATTTGCCTTCATTCAGATGAATATGTTCGTCCCGAATCTCGTCTTGTTAAAAGGTATTATCTTCATTACCCCTGTGCTGATCTTGTTAGGCGCGGTAGGGCTATCTCTCACAGGCAGACAAGGCGGTGGGAAAATTCGGAACCATCAAGAGGATCGTGAACGATCCAAGGAGCAGCCTGTGAATGACGATGAACATTGGAAGCTTGGGTTTATTTACTTCAATGCCAATGATCCTTCTTTAACCATAGAAAAGCGTTATGGAATAGGCTGGACAATTAACTTCGCTCGTCCACTATCTTGGGTCCTGCTGTTATTCATCATTGCTATTGTTGTTATAAGCATAGTCCTGAGCCAATAAAGGCTCAGAATTCTATGCATATAATAGATGAAATTAATTATTAGGAGGAGTTATTACAATGAACAATTGGAAAAAGCTATTACTTTCTCTTACTTTCGTAGGTCTCATCCTTCCGGTAACATCCATCTCAGAAGCTGCTGAAAAATCCGCTGGTAGTGAAAATCTTGTTCCTATTCGTGAGATTGCAGAAAAGAATGGGGCAGAGGTATCTTGGCAACAAAAGACAGGAGAAATCACAATACGAAAAAGTGAGCTTACTATTGTAGTTAAGGTTGGAGAGAAACAGGCGATGGTGAATGGGCAAGCCATATCCTTAGACAATCCTGTTCAGTTAACGAAAGGAACTACCTATATGGATGGGGCATTTCTTTCCGAGACGCTGAAGGCAGCACCTGAGGATATATTCATTTCCCTTATTAGTGAGGGCGATGGCAAGGAGGCTGCCAAGTATGTTCATACCTCTGTGAGTGGAGTGTTGTCACCCACGTTGTTGAGTCAGCTGTGGGGAGCTTTAGAAGGACAAAATGGCAAAATTACAAGTGAAGCCATAGCTAAGCATGTAGAAAATAATACAGTGCATCGCAATGTTACCTATACGTTCAAAACAGAGCTGACTCGTTTAAATATTACGGTCAGAATGAATCATAACGGACTTGTAGATGATTTGCATATTGCCGCCGCTACGCCAGATGTGTATCAAAAACCAAGCTACGACGACCCATCTGCCTATACAGAACAAGACATTACGGTTGGTCAGGGTGATTTAGCTTTGCCAGGGACATTAACTTTGCCCAAGGGAGAGGGACCTTTCCCGGTTGTCATTCTGGTACACGGATCTGGGCCTAGCAATCAAGATGCTGCCATTGGTGGTGCAAAGCCGTTTCGCGATCTTGCGGTAGGTTTGGCTTCACAAGGAGTTGCTGTATTAAGATACGATAAGGTCACATATGAGCATACCTATAAGGTGGCTTCACAGCCTAAATTCACATTAAAACAAGAGAGCGTAGTTCAGGTAAACGATGCAGTGGAATTGCTTAAAAAGAATACACATATTGATTCTACAGCGATTTTTGTAGCTGGACATAGTCAAGGCGGGTTTGCAATGCCGTTAATCATTGCTGAGGATAAGCAACATGATATTGCAGGAAGTATTCTACTTGCTGCACCAAGTAGTAGCTTTGCGGATGTGCTTACCGAGCAGCAGGACGAATTAGTAGAGCGGATGAAGCAGCTTGGTTTAGACACGGATGTCATACAAGGGCAAGCTGATTTTTATAAAAATGTGGCTGCGATGGTTAAAGATCCAAAATATTCTGTAGATCATCTTCCTGAGGCGTTTCCACTTCAACCTGCTTATTGGTGGTTTGAGCAAAGAGATTATGTGCCTGCGGAACTGGCTAAAACACAAAATACACCTATGCTTGTTATACAAGGCGAAAACGATGTGCAAGTGTCTATGAATCAATTCCAAACCTGGAAATCGTCTCTTCAAGGTCATTCCAATGTAACGTACAATAGCTATCCAAAGGTAAATCATCTTTTATCCAACTATGATGGACTTTCAATCGGTCAAGAGTACGCTGAGCCATCTAATGTCTCCAAAGCCATTATCGATGATATTGCGAAGTGGGTATTAAAATCAAACTAAAAATGGGAGTTCCATTCTTGGGTTGAATGACAACTTGGAGAAGTGACGGATAGGGCGAGATATAATAAGAAGAGGAGCACTTACCCAAATAGGCAAGTGCTCCTCTTCTTATTTATAAATTGGCTTTATTTAGACCAATTGGACTCTTTTTCGTCTTCATCTGTATAATCAGACATGGTCAGTGGTTCCTTGGGAACAACGGCCACTTTGTAGAACCGATTTTTGTCTTTTTCCAGCAAAACAAAGATTAGATTCTCGAACTCATATTCTTCCTGTTCGTTCATCTCGGGACGATGGCTGTAGAGCCATCCACCAATGGTGTCCCACTCATCTGCATCCAGGCTGGACATAAACATGTCGTTCACCTTCGATAAGGAAACCTTGCCATCCATAATGACATAGTTCTCATTGATGACTTGAATATCTTCCACTTCGTCTGCGTCGAACTCGTCGCGAATCTCACCAACAATCTGCTCAAGCACATCCTCGATGGTTACAATTCCGGAAGTTCCTCCATATTCGTCGACAAGCACGGCGATATGTACGCCATCCTTCTGCATTTTCTTGAGCAAGTCCTTCACAGGAGTTGTTTCGTGAACAGCCGATACAGGCTGAATCAGGGAGGATAGATCAACAGGTTCATCGTTTCCGTATAGTTCCAGGAAGAATTGTTTCGTATTAATGATACCGATGATATCGTCTTTACTCTCATTCACTACTGGAAAACGTGTATATTGTTCTTCACGAATGATCTCCAGGTTTTCCTCGTTTGTTCTATTCACATAAAGGCAGACCATATCGGTCCGGGGTACCATGATTTCTTTGGCTAACATCTCATCAAAAGCAAAGATCCGGCTTACGTAACCGAATTCAGCTTGGTTGATTTTACCACTTTCAAAGCTTTCATTAATGATGATCTGCAACTCTTCTTCGGAGTGTGCATCTTCATGTTCAGAAGCAGGTTTGATTCCGAACAGTTTCACCAGTTGGTTCGCTGAGCCGTTTAACAGCCAGATAAAAGGATACATAATTCGGTTAAACCAGATGATAGGTGTAGACGTCAGCAGTGCAACAGTCTCGGCTTTCCGGATTGCAATCGTTTTTGGAGCGAGTTCACCAACCACAACATGCAGATACGTGATGGAAGCAAACGCGATTACAAACGATAAGAATGAAGAAACCGCCTCAGGAATTTGCAAGCTTTCAAACACAGGGTGGAGAATCTTCTCTACCGTTGGTTCACCCAGCCAGCCCAGTCCCAGAGATGTGATCGTGATTCCAAGCTGGCAGGCAGACAAATATCCGTCCAGATTGGAAACGGCTTGTTTAACAGCCAGCGCACGCTTGTTTCCTTCTGCAATCATTTGATCGATCCGGCTCGGACGAACCCGTACCAGAGCGAATTCCACTGCGACAAAAAACGCCGAAAGTCCTATCAAAAAAGCAACCAATACTAAATTTAACGCATACCTCTCACTTTCCATTCACTGCTCTTCTCCTTTAGGTAATAAGTTTTTAACGATTATTATATCTAATTTTACGTAAGAAGACCACCTCCAGACAAAGAAATGAGGAAGAGTCTGGAAGGTGAAATGAGCAGATTGGCGTCACAATGCGAATCTGCTCCATCATTAAACTGATATGTAGAAGGTAACACAGTCAGAATATACAATGAACGAAGTACAAATTTGAATTTCCAGAATCAAGTATTCCGTCTGCTTATGTAAAGTTTTATCTAAGCAAACGTTACGAATAGGGGGTACATTGGGTATCTATGATTAGCTGTATACATAATCGTCAAAGATGTGTAGGTGAGAGAAAGGCAAGGCCATGAAGCTTGCCACTTGAGGAGGAAGCCGAATGTTCTGGCTGGTCATTATCTTACTCGTATTTATTTTCCAAGCAGCCACAATTCTTTTGCTGGAATTTCGTAATCCGGCTAAAGCTGTGGCTTGGCTGTTTATTTTGTTCTGCGTGCCTTTGATCGGTTTTGTAGTGTACTATTTCGTGGCGCAGGATTATAACAAACGAAAAAAACTCCGCAAGGGTGGATCGCGCATCTTCCGTGAAATGAAGGAAACGATCTGGAAACAAGCCCACATCATTGGAGATGTCGAACAGATGCCTGGCGATCGTTTCAGCCACCAGCATCGATTGTTTAACCTGTTATCCCATCTGTCAGAGAGCCCGATTACAGGTTGTAACAACAGTACGGTGCTCACAAATGGTGAAGAGGCATTTGCGGCAATGCTGAGGGAAATGGAAAAAGCAAAGCACCATCTGCATGTGGAATTTTACATTTTCCGTGATGATGTGATAAGTACGAAGTTTCAGGATGTCATGATTCGCAAGGCACAGGAGGGCGTGAAGGTTCGGTTTATTTGTGACGGTCTCGGCAGTCACAAGATGAGCTGGAGTTTTATCCGAAAACTGCAGGATGCAGGTGTGGAGTTTCATTATTTTCTACCGCCACTGATTGCAACGATTGACCGAAGAGTCAACTACCGGAATCACCGTAAAATTGTTGTTGTGGATGGACAGGTTGGCTTCGTGGGTGGCATTAATGTAGGCGATGATTACCTTGGACAATATCCAGAGGTGGGTTTCTGGCGGGATACACATGTGCAGATCGAGGGAGATGCCGTGTACTTCCTGCAAAGTACGTTCCTGAACGACTGGAAATTGGCTTCCGGTGAGCGAATTACCGAACCCCAGCTTGCGGAATTATTTCCACCCCATATCTGTAGCGGGGAAGAACGAATTCAGATTCTGGCCAGTGGGCCGGATCAGGAATGGGATGCCATTCAGGAAATGTGTTTTGGGGCCATTTCGGTAGCCTGTGACCGGATTTACATTACAACGCCTTATTTTATTCCTGATCCTGCCCTGTATGAGGCACTCAAAACAGCTGCTGTCAGTGGCGTTGATGTGAAAATTATCATTCCGTATCAATCCGATTCAAAGCTTGTTCATTTGGCATCCCTTTCATATGTAGAGGAACTTCTGCGAGCAGGTGTTGAGTTCTTCCAATATCGCAAAGGTTTTGTACATGCGAAAGTGATGATTGTGGATGAGTTGCTTGCAACAGTAGGCACGGCCAATATGGATATGCGCAGTTTTTTTTGCAATTTTGAGTTAACGGCTGTCTTGTTCGAGTCCTCTCCGATTCGTCGTTTGATCACTGACTTTGAACGTGATCTCGGGGAATGCAGTCAGATCGATGGGGAGGTATTTCAGAAGCGTTCACGACGACAAAAAGGCGCAGAAATGCTTTCTCGGATGCTTTCACCGCTTCTTTAGCCGATTTAGGGCAGATTTCTGAAGATAAGTTCACTTTTTGTGAATTTATCTTCTTTTTGCTAAGTATTTTGCGCAAATTTGATCTTTTATGATATAATAGATATATAAATCATGTCTTGGCGAAGGAGGGGAGTCTGCGGGAAAACAGGCTCCCTTTTGCTCTCTTTTGAAAGTGCAAACCGGGATGAATAACATTTTGAATCCATTTTATATCGCCTTTAGGTGCTTGCGCTGTATAGCCAGGGTACATATAGAACGCATTTGCTGTTCTCCATATGTAGATTCACCCTGAGTATTTAAATGATTTATAAAATGGATTCACACACTGATTTAACGGGGGGGATACCATGTCCAATGTAACGGTGAAAGAACTAACAGCCAAGCAAGCTGACCGCGGGGTCAAAAGCTCGGTGTTTACATTAAAGTTGCTGCAACGTATTGTGATGATTCTGATCGGTGCTGCACTAATGGCTGTATCGCTTGAAGTGTTTCTCGTACCGAATGGTGTTATTGATGGTGGGATTACGGGGATTTCAATTATGGTGTCAGAACTTACAAATTTGCCACTCGGAGTATTCCTGACCTTGCTCAACTTGCCTTTCCTGATTCTGGGTTACAAGCAGATTGGTAAAACATTTGCGTTATCCACGCTGCTGGGGATCGTGGTCATGTCCATCGGGACATCATTATTGCACCATGTTCCTGCATTAACACCAGGGGAGCCTTTGCTCGGAGCTGTATTTGGCGGATTGATCCTGGGTGTGGGTGTTGGACTTGTCATTCGGTCTGGTGGTTCACTGGATGGTACGGAGATTGTGGCCATTTTGCTTAGTGAGAAGTCACCTTTGTCTGTAGGACAGATCGTATTGTTCATTAACGTGTTTATTTTCGCAGGTGCAGGATTTGTATTCGGCTGGCCGAATGCCCTGTATTCCATGATTGCATATTATATTGCGATGAAGATGATTGATATTGTGAATGAAGGACTTGACCAGTCCAAATCGGTATGGATCATTAGTGAGAAATATCGTGATATCGGTTCAGCCCTGACAGACCGTCTTGGTCGTGGTGTAACTTTCCTGGATGGAGAGGGCGGATTCAGCGGGGACGAGAAAAAGATCATTTTTGTCGTGATCACCCGTTTGGAAGAAGCGAAGCTGAAGACCATCGTTGAAGATTGGGACCCGCAAGCCTTTGTGGCTATCGGTAACATTCATGACGTGAAGGGCGGACGTTTCAAGAAAAAAGGTATCCATTAGCGATTGATATACGCATGAATGATAATAGCCGACACCCTTGTGATGAGGGAGTCGGCTATTTTTTCTTCAAATGTTTGAGAATGAGCTCTACCGGTTGGGGTTCAACAGCTGCGATTAAATCACCGGTTTGGTTCAAGCGTTCAATAATGTTCATCAGATGGTAATCCTGGATGGAGACGTTGCTTCTAACCTCATCCCAAGTAAGGGGTGTAGAGACAGTGGCGCCGGATTTGGCACGTGGTGTATAGGGAGCGGCAAGGGTCTTGCCTCCATAATGCTGGAGATAGTCAAAATAAATGCGGTCTCCACGGTCCTTTTTAAGTCGTTCCAGTGTGAACAGATCCGGGTGCTTTTGAGTGACATATTTGCCTACAAAATAACCAACCTCTCTCAATTCATCAAAAGTTACCCCTTGCACAATGGGAATGATGATCTGAACTCCTGTTGCGCCCGAAGTTTTGGGAATGGACCTCAGACCAAGGGAAGTCAGGGTTTCGCCAACGATGAGTGCAGCTTGCATGATCCGGGGTTCATGTTCCTGAGAGGGGTCCAGATCAATCATCCATTCACTGGGCAGATGGCTTCCCACAGTATGCAGAGAAGGATGAAATTCAAGTGCAGCCAGATTGCCAAGCCATAACAATTCGGGAAGTCCATTCATGACCACATAGCGGATGCCGTCGTGAACTTCAGTGTGCACATAATCCGGGACAGGCTCAGGGGCATTCTTTTGATAGAAAAATGTTCCTCCAGCGCCGTGGGGATACCTTATCGTGGTGAGAAGTCGATTGCTCGTATACGTGAGCAGATAAGGAGCCAGAGCGGCCAGCTTTTGCAGATAGATGGCTTTGGTAACACCCGCTTCCGGCCATAAGAGCTTGCCCGGGTTGGTGACCGTCAGCTCTGTGCCTTCTATTATGATGGTTCCCTGGATCTTGGGGGCCATATGGAACACCTCCTATATGCTTAATGAATTATTGAAACATGGGCCGAAACACGAGTGCAGCGAACTCTTCATCATGGAAGAAGCTGGTTCGCCAGGCAATCCTCACGGGTTACATCCGCGAAGGTCTGGATACTGGGATGGCGTAGAGTGTGATGATGAGTCAGCTCCATATATTGCACTTTGACTCCTATTCGCGGTTCCACCCAGGTGGTCTCTGCACTGCGCTCGGGTACATTATGGAACGGTCTGTCTTGCCTGATCAGAGGCTCGACTTGATGTGTGAGTTCCCGCCACGTATTGGAGTTCAATTTGCCAGTCCCGACATGACCAATATAGACAAAATCAGGCCCATCATATACACCGACGGCGACGGCATTCACAATACCGCTCCGGTACGTGACTCCCCCGATCATGGCATATACGTCATGCATGATTTTGACCTTCTGCCAGCGCTGGTCCTTGCCCTGTATGCCATAACTGCTGGTGAGATCTTTGCAGACAATGCCTTCCATCTGATGTTGTCTCATGACCGTAAGCAGGGAAGGGGCATCAAGTGTATTGGTAACCTCCTGAACATGGGGAGCGGTGTTAAGAACCTCGTGCAACAGGCGCTGTCGATCTGCCAAAGGCTGATCCGTCACCCATTTCCCCTCATAGAGCAGGATATCAAATACCATATATGTGACCGGGATCTGATGTATGGCTTGGGCGATACCTTCGGGTCTGCTCATCCGATCCCGTCGCAGAACGTGATAAAACGAAGGTTTTCCTGTGTCCGGGTCCAGCGCAATAACTTCTCCATCCAAGATGTAAGAGGAGCCTGAACATAAATTGCGTGGTGTTACCAGCTCGGGATACTGTGCGGTTCGATCATGTAATCTGCGATTCACAAGGCGCAGCTCATGCCCGTCCTCATAGGCAAGCATGCGGACTCCATCCCACTTGACCTGGGCAATCCATTGCGGACCTGTGGGCAAAGTATCTCTGGAGATGGGTTCGAACGGAATCAACGGTTTGAACATGGGGAACTCCTCTCTCGTACACCAATTAGCTCAGGTTAATTCGGAATTTTACTATATTTTTTGAAGCGGGACTTCATATGATGCACCAGAATGAGCAGTAATGGAAGTGCTATACCACAGGTCAGATCCCAATCAATCCAATAGGGAATAACGACCTTGAGATAAAAGTTCTCGTTTGGAGAGATTAGAATAGACATGGCGAGAATAAGTGTGGCACCCGGCAGGATCAGAGAACGGTGACTGGACAAGCGAAACAGATGAGCGACGCCCAGGACAAAACCGTAGAAGAACAGAGCGGCTTTGAAGAAAACAGCGATAATCCAGACCGATGCTATGAAAGCTTCGATGCGTTGCATAAAGTTTCCGATATTGATCTTCTGTGAAAGGTTGAATGAAGCGAACCAGTGATGCTGGGTCATCCATGGTCCCATAACGAGCAGACACATACTTAGCGTCAGTGTGAGTAACAATCCGCCAATCATCCCTGCTAGCAGAATGTCCTTCTCCAGATGTGGCTCTTTTTTTGTGTAGGGAAAAAACATCATGAAGATGCATAGCTCACAGTAGGGATAGGTGAGTACAGCAACAAAACCTTTGAATGGATCGAGAAATCCTTGTGCCAGCACAGGTTGGATGTTGGCCAAACGTACATGGGGGATTAGACACACCGTCAGAATAAGCAGAAACAACACGATCAGAGGAAGAAAGACCTCAGCAGTTTTACCAATGCTCTCCAGACCCGACAGAAGCCCCCAGACAAGCGCACACATAAAAACCAAATGCAGAATCAGTAATGGAGATTCCGGCAAGATCTGAGTAGACATAAAATCGCCAATCTCCCTAATGAACGTTGAGGTACTGATCAGGAAATAAAAGAGATAAAAAGAGCCAAACAAGGTTCCGATCCAGGGTCCCAGTGTTCGAAGAGCATTTTGAATCAGATTCAACCGGGGATGCAGTTTGTAGGCAACTAGCATAATGAAGAGTATTCCCAAGCCCCCTGCGACTCCCAATAAGGCTGATAACCAGGCATCCTGATGAGCGTAGGATGTGATCATGGAAGGGAAGACCAGAATCTGCTCCCCAATTGTGCACAGGAACATGAGTGAAGCGAGCTGTCTAACAGTCAAACGTCCCTTTTCGATCATGAGGTATCTCCTTAACATATCTTGTCTATGTATTGGTTAGAATGCACCAATTGTGCCAGTTTTATAAAAGCCAACTCAAAAAGCCCGGGTAACTGATCTCTCTGTGATGTAGAGAAATCAGTTACCCGGGCTTATTAAAATGAGGTTAAGCAAACATATTGTAACGCCTAAACAAAATCAGTTCGCAGTTGTCAGACGTATACGAATATTTTGTGGGTCTACCGTAAACCAGGTACCCTCCACTTGGGTAACGACTGCACCGGATTGACGCAATTGCTCAAGTGCCTGATCCAATTGTTCCTGTGTGGCGTACACAATGGTGAAGTAGTCAATTCCTGTAGCGTTATCTGGATTAACAGGTGCGTTCACTCCCGCCCAGATATTAAGTCCCAGATGATGATGATAGCCGCCTGCGGATACAAATAGTGCTGACATGTTGGCGAAGTTACCCACGATATCAAAACCGAGTATGCCGGTGTAATAGTTGCGTGCTTCTTCCAGGCTGCGGACGTGGAAATGTACATGACCAATAACGGTGCCAGCAGGCAGACCCTGCCAAGGTTCATTCTCCGAGATGGCAAACAGGCTTTCCACATCAACAGGATCACTTGCCATCACGTAGTTATTGTCACTATCCCGTTTCCAGGTATCACGTGCACGGTCGGCATAGATCTCAATCCCGTTCTGATCGGGATCGGAGATATAGAAGGCTTCGCTGACCAAGTGATCGCCTTGGCCGATATCGATACCGGATGCAGCCAGATTACGAAGAGCAAGACCCAGGGACTTGCGGTCAGGCAGCAGGATGGCGAAATGATACAAGCCAGCGTGTGAGCGTTCCGGCAGGGTAATTCCATCCGTGAGCTCTTCCAATCGCAGCAGGGACTGTTTTCCGTCGGCTGTCAACGTGGCCACTTTGCCACTACGCTCCAGTAATTTTAATCCAACTACTTCGGTATAGAACTTAATTGAACGGTCTAGGTTCATAATTCGGAGACTCACTTCACCCAGATGGGTTGTGGCAGGGATTTGATACGTAGTATTCATAATGGTTTCCTCCTGATAATAGATAATATGGGTTCTCGTTTGATTGTGTATATGCGTTGAAAACGGATTATTTAATTGCATTCTGTTGAAGTAGAATTACAGGATGACTGTATATTCATAAATAAGTTACTTTTCATAAGTTAATATAAAATATAAATCAGCTTTCGTCAATTGTATTTTGCAATTATAACTGTAGTTTTATTGACAAGAACTGCTTCAATAGTTCTGTAAAACAAAAAAATCCGACTGTAAAGCCGGACTTGAGTTGAACGCATTACATACGCATATAACGGAATCGTTCTTTCCTAGGCGACATTCAAACTTTTGGTTTGGGTGTCGCCTTTTTTCTTTTGGCTGGTGCAGCAGGTGTATCGGATTCTCCTCCGGCAACCGCTTGAGCAGACGTTTTTCGCGGTGCACGTTTCTTAGGCTTTGCCGTTGTTGTCCCAGGGTCAGCCGGAATGGGCTTCACGGCCTCGATACTTGCCTGCAAGGCAGCCATCAAATCCATCACATTAGCTTCAGGTTTGGCTGGAGCAATCTTGATTTCTTCGCCTGCCACTTTGTGCTGGATTAGATCCAGCAGTTTGCTGCGATAGTCATCGGTGTATTTACCAGGTTCAAAAGGTGTGGACAATTGATCAATCAGTAACTTTGCCATCGTGAGTTCCTTTTCATTCACGTTCTGCACTTCCGGCAAGTTGGGCACCTGGGAGACAGGACGAATCTCGTCCGGATAGAAAATCGTCTCCATGGAGAGGCAATCTTCCAGCACGCGTATGGCAGCCAGACTGCTCTTCGAGCGAATAGAGATTTTGGCGATGCCAATTTTGCCGGTATCCCGCATCGCGTTCATCAACAGCTGGTAGGCATTTCCCCCAGCCTGATCGGGCGAAAGGTAATATGTTTTCTGAAAATAGATCGGATCAATCTCAGTCAAGTCGACAAAATCCAGTATGGTAATGGTTTTGCCGGTGGAATCATTTAACGCTTCTAATTCATCTTTCTCGAAAAGTACAAACTTTCCTTTTTCATATTCATAGCCCTTGGTGATCTCTTCCCACTTCACATCCACTTCACAGGATGGACATTGACGAACATAAGCGAGCGGGCTACCGCAGACTTTATGGATATAGCGCATGGAGATGTCTTTGTCTTCGGTAGCCGAGAACATTTTGACAGGGACATGCACAAGGCCAAAACTGATTGCACCTTTCCAGACGGTATGCATAGATCGGCTCCTTTCAAAAGGTTGTTCAAAAATTCCATCTTCTCTGTACTGAAAACCGGTCTTTTTGAACACGGATTTATATTTAATAGTATGGGCATCTGGCGCGAGGGATAATCGTCTTGTAGACGAACGAATTCGTATGGTTCGGCGAGACTCGGGGATGATAACAGAAACATGCTTGGGATTCCAACAGGAAGAAGAGCATGGGATAAGTAAAGTAGTTATTCTCGCAGCACATATGCCGGGAGGTGCAATATTGAAGAACAGACGTGATGAGGAAGAAGCACACAAGCATGCATTTTCTCCGTATCCTCTTGCCAAAGCCGAAAGTGCTGAAGAATTCTATACACCTGCTACAGCTGTAAACTGGGAAGCGGTCACTTCGGAAGAATTGCCCCTTGATCGGGAGTCGTTCATGCTCGACATTGACCGGATGGTGAATGAAGGGTTAGGCGGGGGACAAGTTACGGAAGATAACGGTTATATTGGTGAAAGTACAACAGATAGCATGGTTCGAGAATCACATGATGATCCGGAAGGGGAGTATGAATAAGATGATGGATGCAAAGCGCGCCAAAGCGATCTATGATTCGAAGGATACCATTGCCGTTACGCTGGAGGGAGATCCAGTCTGGATCGAGAACGTGGATGAAGCCAATGGCATGGCAACCGTTCAGGTGGGCAGCAGACCGGGAAATACCCAGACGGTTCGTGTGGATCGCTTGGAGGAGTAGATACAAGAGCATATCGTTATTGAGGCATTCGAGAATGAATAAAAGCTGAAATATATGCATAACACGTCCGGTACCGAGAGGTGCCGGTTTTTTGGTTTTTCCTAGTAGGTGTCTGAAACTGCGAAGGAAGCAAGTTTTGAGACACGCCTAATAATGCATGTTATATTTCCGCTTGCCTCCTTGGATGTTGCGGGGGAAGAAAGGGACCGATATAATAAGGTTCAAAGTGAACTCAGGCGGCTGGACCGCCAAAGGTGGGGCGAATATTGAATCAGACGCACGAGCAGTGGGTGTATCAATCCCATGGCATTGCAGATACAGAAGCACTTGCTTCCGCACTCGCCAGACAGGCAAACACCGGCATGGTGATTGCTTTGGATGGTGATCTGGGCGCGGGAAAAACGGCATTTTCACAGAAATTTGCCTGGCATTTGGGTGTACGTGATGTGGTAAGCAGTCCCACATTCACACTAATCAAGGAGTACGAAGGGCGTCTGCCTTTATATCACATGGATGTATATCGCATATCGCTGGAAGAAGCGGATGAGCTTGGACTTGATGAATATTTCTATGGAGCCGGAGTCAGTCTGGTGGAGTGGTCGAGTATCATTCCCGAATTGCTGCCGCAAGAGCATTTGCATGTGCAGATTGAAACAACGGGCCTGGAGGATCGAACGATTACACTGGATGGGTACGGCGAGACTTATGCAGCCATGTGCCGACAGTTCAGACAGAATGGGGTCAAATGATGATGGAAGATTTACAAAAAGAGCCGCGTCAGCGGTTTTTGGCGTTGGATACATCCACCGCAGTGATGGCAGCTGCGATGATGGAAGATCATGCGCTTCTGGAAGAACGCAATGAACGGGCTGAGCGTAACCATTCGGTACACGTCGTACCGGTGATGGAGCAGCTGCTGGCCGCCAGCAACACACAGCCTGGGCAACTTGACGGCATTGCCGTTGGCGTTGGCCCAGGCTCGTACACGGGCATCCGCATTGCGGTGACCGCGGCGAAGACACTGGCCTGGGCGTGGGACATCCCCGTAGCCGGGGTGTCCAGCCTTCAGGCCATCGCCTGGGGCGGCTGGCACAGCGGCCTTGCCGCCAAGGCGGAAGCTGCGGCAGAGGATGCCGCAGCAGGGGCTGGCGGAACGCCATCCGCGGACCAGGGCAGCACAGGTGCTGCCCCTGTCCACTGGATCGTTCCGCTTGTGGATGCACGGCGCGGTCAAGCGTGCACCGCGCTGTTTGCCTCCGCCGGGAGCGATGCGCCCCGGCGTCTGGCGCCTGATGCCATCCGCAAGATGGACGGATGGCTGGAAGCCCTCGCCGCCCGCATGGCGGAGGCGGCGCCGGAAGAGCGGCCCGTAGCCGTCTGGATCGTCGGCGAGACGGGCCCTCATGCTGCGGCAGCGGCGGAGCTTCGCTGCCCCGCAGGAACGGCGCTCCAGCTCGTACCTTATGAGCTGGAAGGCCGCTGGGTTGGGCGCCTTGGCGCCGCCGCGCTGCTTGCAGGTCAGCGTGATGACGTGCATGCGCTGGTGCCGAACTACACCCAGCTGTCTGAAGCGGAAGCCAATCTGCTGCGCAAAGGCTGAAGGGGGAGGGGAAGCAGATGGACAATGTGGCGAATAATAAGCAGGAAACAACGCTTCAGTTCAGGTTCATGACACTCGCGGATATTCCCGATGTGATGGAGATTGAACATGAGGCCTTTACCCTGCCCTGGACGGAAGAAGCATTTCAAAATGAATTGACACACAATCATTTTGCTAAATATATGGTGATGGAATTAGATGGAAAGGCCATTGGCTATGCAGGTATGTGGACAATCATGGATGAAGCCCATATTACCAATATTGCAGTCAGAGGCGCGTATCGTGGACGCAAGCTTGGTGAAAAGTTACTGGATGAATTAATGAGCACAGCGGCTTATCTCGGGATGGAACGAATGACGCTGGAGGTCAGAGTCTCGAACAGCATTGCTCAGCGTTTATATCAGAAAAAAGGGTTTGAATCGGCGGGTCTTCGTAAAGGATATTACTCCGATAATGGGGAAGATGCGATGATTATGTGGGCGAACTTGCCGTCTGCAGGCCGGAGCGGCGAAGAGGAAGGAAGCGTACTGGATTCATGAACGAACTTAATGAAAAAATAAATTCTGCACCATCCTACATTTTGGCGGTGGAGACAAGCTGTGATGAAACATCGGTAGCAGTAGTCAAAGATGGACGGGAAGTGCTGTCCAATCTGATCTCAAGTCAGATCGAGACCCATAAGGCATTTGGTGGTGTTGTACCTGAAGTGGCTTCACGCAAACACGTTGAAGTTATTACGTTGATGCTGGAACAGGCGATCGAACAGTCCGGCATTCGTCCGCGTGATCTAAGTGCAATCGCCGTGACGCAAGGTCCGGGGCTGGTCGGAGCACTGCTGGTGGGTATCGTTGCGGCTAAAACGATGGCGATGGCACTGGGCAAACCGCTCATTGGCACACATCATATTGCCGGGCATATCTATGCCAACCGACTTACTCATGAACTGCAATATCCAGCGATGGCACTGGTCGTATCTGGTGGACATACAGAACTCGTGCATATGGAATCCGAGGGTAAGTTCAAACTGATTGGTCGTACACGTGATGATGCCGTAGGCGAAGCGTATGACAAAGTAGCACGTGCACTGGGTTGTCCTTATCCGGGAGGCCCGCATGTGGACCGGATGGCGTCTGAAGCGGAGGATGTAGTGCCATTACCACGGGTATGGCTGGAAGCAGGTTCGTACGATTTCAGTCTCAGTGGTCTGAAGTCTGCTGTACTGAATGTGCTCAACCAGGCCAAAATGCGCGGAGAAACCTTGGAGCCGTCTGCGGTTGCGCGTGGTTTCCAGGAAGCTGTTGTTGAAGTGTTGGTGGAGAAAGCGGTAAGAGCAGTTCGTGAATATGGTTCACGTCAACTGTTATTATGCGGTGGTGTTGCAGCTAACCGGGGGTTACGCTCGGCATTACAGGAGCGATGCACGAAGGAAGGGCTTGAACTGTTGATCCCGCCAATGGAGTATTGTACAGATAATGCGGCCATGATTGGAGCGGCTGCGTATCTGAAATGGCAGCGGGGAGAAATTGCTGAATTTGATGCGAAGGCAGATCCGGGACTTTCTCTGGAGGAATGGTCCGTTCAGTCCTTATAGAGGTTGTTCAAAAAGCCCGCTTTTGATTACGAATGATGCCTAGCGGCATCATCAGCATCGAATATGGGATTCAGCCGAAATGTCCGTTGCTCACGTAGTTTTGACTACGCTCCGCTACTCCATTTCTAGCTTCATCCCATCTTCTCGGTACTGAAAACCGATCTTTTTGAACACGCACTTATAGTTTATATAAACAGGCAGTTTGAGATTAAGAGTTGACAGCAGGGATGTAAAGAATGTATATTTAGTTACAAATTTAAACAGGAATTCAGATTCCTGAACTGATAAACGCGATGAACAGGAATAGTAAGGTCATTCCCGGTCTTAGAGAGCTGCGGTATGGTGCAACGCAGTCGAAGGAAACCTGAAACTCACCTGGAAGCGGAACGATGGAACACGGTGACTCCCCGGGAGAATCCGAAGGCCGATCATGGCCCAAAGTACATGGTTACGGGTTGCCTCCGTGAATGGGCCGTTGTCGGTAGGACCGTTATTACAAGGATCAACTGACGATAACTGAGGGGGCTTTCAGGCTGCTTTAAGTGATCCGGATATGCGAAAGCATTCAGGGGTTGTCTTGAATGAACAGGAAGGAAGTCAACAAGAGTGGTACCGCGAAGGTGAACAGCCTGTCGTCTCTTGCATTATTGCATGAGGTGGCAGGTTTTTTTGATTTTCAAAATAAGGCTGAATGAAGTTAGGTCATATTATAAATGTGATGAACGGGAGCAGTAGAACGATAAAGCGCTCAGAGAGCTGCGGGGTGGTGCGACGCAGTGGCTGGAATCATTCGAATCTCGCCCGGGAACGGAGCTGTGGAAGCTTGGGGATGATATCAATCGCCCAGTTGTCCTGATGGACAACAACATGTGTTACACAGCAACGGTTAACCCCCGTTATAGGGTGTTTCTCCGAATTCCAGTGGTGTCGTGCGTGTACGTACATCCAGCGGATCGGAGACGACGAGGTGGATGGAGTCCGGCGCAAGCCTGGCCCATCAAGCGAGAGTGGTACCGCGGAGGGGATAATAACCCGCCGTCTCTTATATGAGATGGCGGGTTATTTGTGTTTGCTGCCGGCAGCAGGGTGGGCATGGGAAGAACCATATGGAGATTGAAAAGTCAGAGGATCAGGGTGTAAGTCGACGTACACTCTGTCATGAAGGTAAGCAGGATATACAACGAACGAGTAATGAACATTGAACAACAAGTATAGGCACTAAACATTCAACAGGTATTAGTGATCACCAAGGACTAAGCTACAAACAACATACACGTTTACAAACAAAATATATAACAACAGTGAATGCGATCAGCGGGTGTTCTGTGGCACGTGGATCGTAACGAAAATATTTATAAAAATTTGATGGAGGTTGATGGATATGACAACAACTAATAACAAACGCATGATTGAGATTTTTGATACAACGCTGCGTGATGGAGAACAGGCACCGGGAGCAAGTCTGCAGCCCGAGCAAAAGATTGAACTGGCACACCAACTGGCTTCTCTGGGTATCGATGTCATTGAGCCTGGATTCCCGATCTCCAGTCCAGGTGAGTTCGCGGCGGTTCAGGCGATTTCGAGACAGTTGCAGAACGTGGAGATCTGTGGATTCGCGCGTGCGGTCAAAGGTGATATCGATGCAGCAGTTCAAGCAACAGCGGATGCAGCACGTCGCCGAATTCACCTGTTTATCTCTTCTTCGGATATTCATATTGAGCATCAACTACGCCGTCCGCGCAGTGAAGTGGTGGCTACCGCTCGTGAGATGGTATCTTATGCACGCCAGTTCACGGACATCGTAGAGTTCACAGCGATGGACGCTGCCCGTACCAAGATGGACGATCTGATTGAAATGGTTGAAGTCGCCATTGAAGCTGGAGCGACCATTATTAATCTGCCGGATACGGTCGGATATGCCCTGCCACATGAGTATGGCGAGATGTTCCGACGGGTGCGTGAGGGTGCAAGAGGTGGCGATCAGGTTCGTTATAGTGCTCACTGTCACAATGATCTGGGCCTGGCCGTAGCCAATAGCTTGGCTGCGATTGCCAATGGTGCTTCTCAGATTGAAGTGACCATTAATGGTATCGGAGAACGGACAGGGAACTGTGCACTGGAAGAGCTGATTATGGCGCTGGAGACTCGGGGAGACGCAATTGGTGCAACGACGAACATTAAGCTGAATCAGCTGTATGAGACTTCACGTCAGATTAGCCGTGCGATGCACTTCCCGATTGCGTACAACAAACCAGTGGTGGGACGTAATGCATTCCAGCATGAATCCGGCATCCATCAGGATGGTCTGCTGAAGAATCGGAGCACCTATGAAATTATGGACCCGGAAGCGCTGGGTATTCCGCGCAGCATGATTATTTTGGGCAAACACTCCGGTCGTCACGCCCTGAAGGATCGGGTTCGCAAATACGGTTTTGAGCCGGATGAGCAACAGATGGAGCAATTGTATGAGGTGTTCAAAGAAACCGCAGACCAGCAAAAAGTGGTCAGTGACGATCAGTTATTACAGATGGTTAGCCAGACCATGAATATTCCTGCACAGGACTATGAACTGGTTGAATTGCAGGTGACGGCGGGCAGCATGACGGATCGAATGGCCGCCGTTCGCATTCGCACAAGCGCTGGAGAACAATCTTACTCCGCTGTTGGCGGTGGACCCGTGGATGCAACCATCCGTGCGATTGGTCAGAGCATTTCCGATGATATTGCATTTGTAGATATGGAGATGCATGCCTTGAGTGGTGGAGAGGGTGCAAGTGCAGAAGCTGTAGTTACCGTGGAGCGTGCAGGACGTGAGTTCCGGGGAACAGCAACACATAATGATATCGTCATGGCTGCCGGTTTGGCTTATGTAGCGGCTTGTAATGCTGCTGGGCTGAAGGCCGAGTCTTCCGAACATCATGAACAAGAAGCACATGCGTAAAACATCTTTTTCCAGATCGCATCTACAGCGGCAATAGTAGCAATTGCAATTCGTTGTAAATATGCATGGCATATAGTAAATAAATGACGGGCAGGCCTTGAACGACAAAGGTCTGCTTTTGTCTTATTATGGAGGTACATTGAGGAGTGGAATGATGCATTTGTCAAGGTGTTATTATAGTTATCCACATATCCAGTGTAATTTGTGGGTAACTATCCCAAAGCCAAACCAGCATAGTTTTCGAAACGAAAAGGGTTTAGGGGATAGAATGACTCCTTACTATCCACAAAGTTGTGGATAAAGTGGATAACTTGGTGGATAAATATGGTTTTTGTGTGCAAAAGGCTATTCTACCGCTGTATAATTAAGCTTATTAATGTGCTTGCTATCTTGCTTTCTTGTGGATAAGTGTAAGGGACAGGGGGATAAAAATATTTCTCTTCATTCGAGTAAATTTGACAAAAGTCAAAACAGCTCCCCTAACCTCCGTATGTTAGAGTTCAATCTCAAGGAACATAAAGAAGATAGGGTGCTTAGCTTCAATACGCATCCTCAACAAACAAAAAGCTGATCCCAATAAGGAATCAGCCGGTGGTACTACTATAATTGTATGACGCGATTAAGCCATGGGCTGAGTCTGTACTATTCGTACTATTCCATAGCTAGTTCTTCCCAGTCCTCGTATGCTTTGGTGAGTTCTGCTTTGTGTTCCTCCGATTGTTGCTGGAGTTCTTGCAGCTTCATATAATCCTGATAGATTTCAGGCAGAGCCATCTGTGCCTCAAGTTCGGTAATCTTTGTTTCCAACTCCGCAATCTGTTGTTCCAGAGCTTCCTGCTTGCGTTGTCGGTTGCGCTCTTCACGCTTCGCCTGTTTTTCCGCTTCGAATGAAGCCGCTCCGGATTTTTCGGTTGTGGCTGTGTTCAGATCGGATTTGGACGAGTTCTTGGACGAAGCCTGACGTGCCTCAGCAGCTTCACGTGCGATGTCCTCAAGCTCCTGTTTTTTCTCCACATAATCATCGTAATTACCGAGATATTGCTCTGTGCCGCCTGGATGAAGTTCAACAATGCGTTCAGCCATTTTGTTGAGGAAGTACCGGTCATGGGAGATGAACAGCAGGGTGCCTTCATAATCCATTAATGCCGCTTCCAGCACTTCTTTGGCAAACAGGTCGAGATGGTTCGTAGGCTCATCCAGAATGAGCATGTTGGCTTCCTTCAGCATCAGCTTGGAGAGAGACACACGTGCCTTCTCACCGCCGCTGAGGGAGGAGATTTTCTTGAGCACATCGTCACCGCTGAACAAAAAGTTCCCCAGTACGGTCCGAATGCGTGCTTCTTCCATCCCGGGATAGGCACTCCACAGTTCTTCCAGAACCGTGTTGGATGGATTGAGCCCAGTCTGTTCCTGATCGTAATAGCCGATCTGCACTTTTGTTCCCCATTGGATCTCTCCGGTTACCGGACGTAAACTTCCTGTAAGACACTTCAGCATGGTGGATTTACCAATACCGTTCGGTCCAATCAAAGCAACCGTTTCCCCACGCCGCAGATCGAAGGATACATTGCGGAATAATGGAGAAGCCTCGTCATAAGCGACAGACAGCTGATCCACTCGAAGCACTTCCTTGCCTGACATAACGGCGGTTTCGAAGGAAAAATGGGCTTTTTTCAAATCTCCCATCGGTTTATCAAGCCGCTCCATTTTGTCGAGGGCTTTGCGCCGGCTTTGCGCCCGTTTGGTCGTCGAAGCACGTACAATGTTTTTCTGAACAAAATCTTCCATCTTGGAGATTTCGCCTTGCTGTTTCTCATATTGCTTCATCTGAGTTTCATATTCGGCAGCTTTGAGCTCCATATAACGGCTGTAATTGCCCGTATATTTTTTGGAGCGGTGACGTTCGATCTCAACGATGGTTGTTACAAGTCGATCAAGGAAGTACCGGTCATGGGATACCACGAGCAGTGCGCCTGAATAACCTCTCAGATAATCTTCCAACCAAGTGAGGGTGGCGATATCGAGATAGTTGGTAGGCTCGTCCAGCATGAGCAGATCGGGTGCCTGAAGCAAAATACGAGCAAGCGCAAGGCGTGTCTTTTGCCCGCCGCTCAGAGTAGCAATGGGAGTGTCTGGCGAAAATTCGCCGAATCCCATCCCGTGCAGTACGCTGCGAATGCGGGTTTCCATCTCATAACCGCCATGGTCCTTGAACCAGTCGGAGCGTTTCGCATAACGTTCCAGCAGGTCCGCGTACTTTTTCTCATCTTCCATCTGGGCAGGGTCGGCAATATCACGTTCCATCTGACGCAAATCTGCTTCAGCTTGTGTCAGGTGAGCGAATACGTTCATCATTTCTTCCCAGATGTTACGGTCGGATTGCAGCCCGCTGTTCTGAGCGAGGTAACCGAGCGTCGTTTCTTTGGACTTGAAAATCTGTCCTCCGTCATAGGACATTTCACCGGCTACAATTTTGAGCAAAGTGGATTTCCCTGCACCGTTTACACCAACGAGGCCGATGCGCTCGCGTTCTAATATTTGTAAGTTCACGCCGTCCAGGATTGGATCGACACCAAAACGTTTGATAATTCCGGATACTTGCAGCAGCATAAAATTAAGTTCCTCCATAGGTCCAGTTCTTGATATGACAACTATATCCCAGTTTACATGAAATACAGAGCAATTGCACCGATTGGGAACGCATGGGGCATGTAGTCTTTTTGATCAATCAATGATAAACTGAAAGAAGGCATGTTATTACATGAGGATTTTGCAGAAAATGAATCATTTTAACCATTTCAACAAGATGACAACTGGTCATAACATATAAATTGTTTTTAATGAGAGCTTTTTTCTACCTTCCCTATCAACAGGAGGTTATTCAAGGATATGCAGGATCATGCGGAACTGAAAAGTCAGCTTCGATCCAGACTGAGACAGAGCCGTGATCTGATGGATGCAAGCATGCATCAGCAGGCAATGACTAAGATTAACGCTGGAGTGAAGAGGGAGCTGGAGCGCCTTAGACAGGCCAAGAGCAAGGTTGTGAACAAACCACTCGTCATATTCAGTTATTTGTCCTATGGAAGCGAAGCGTCCACAGCTTTTCTGTTTCAAGAGGGCTGGAATCATGGAGATGTGATGTTTGCACCAAAAGTGTTGGCGAATCCACCTCGAATGGAACTACGGCGGGTGACCGGAGAACAAGATCTGGAGCCAGGCATATGGGGGATACCGGAACCCAAGGATTCCTGTGAGGTCCTGACGCCTGATGATTGGCCGGATATCGATCTCATATTGGTACCGGGGCTTGGTTATGATCTCCATGGCGGGCGTATTGGTTATGGTGGCGGTTATTATGATCGTTTTGCCGAGACGCTTGCAGCAACATGTGTGATGACGAGCAAGAAACCATTGATGGCTGCGATGGTGTTGCCGGGTCAGCTACAGGAGGAGATCCCGATGGACCTGCTCGATCTGCGGATTGATCTGTTGATAACAACCGAAGGTATATTACATATCGAATAAAGGGTTGTGATGTGATTGAGTTCAGAAGTGAACAACGGCCAGGCTTCCGGTGGTAAACTGACCCATTTTAATGAACAGGGGCGGGCCCGGATGGTTGATATTTCAGGTAAGGAAATTACCGTACGTACGGCTGTGGCCGTAACCAAAGTGACGATGAATCCAGATACACTGGAAGCGATTCGGGAGGGCCGAATCGGCAAAGGTGATGTTCTGGCTGTGGCTCAGATTGCCGGGATTCAAGGCGCGAAGAAAACGTCGGACTGGATTCCGATGTGCCATCCGCTGGCACTGACGGGTGTGGATATTCGTTTTCATGATAATGGAGTGGATGAATTACACATTGAAGTTACTGTCAAAACTGAAGGCAAAACGGGTGTTGAGATGGAGGCGCTCACGGCTGCCTCAGCTGCAGCACTGACGGTCTATGACATGTGCAAGGCCATGCAAAAAGATATGATTATCGGTCCAACCATGTTGAATTCCAAGAGTGGTGGCAAAAACGGTGATTACAGCCGATAGGCAATATTTATTTTCATAGAGGAGAAGGGTGATCTTTATGGTGTGGAGAACAGCAATCCTGACAGCCAGTGACAAAGGAGCCCGCGGGGAACGTGAGGATACGAGTGCACAAGTCATTCGGGAGCTGGTGGAAGAAGAGCTGGGTGGTCAAATCGTGGAGTACCGTATCGTTCCGGATGAACCCGATGAGATTATTGCGGCTTTGATTGAGATGACGGATTATTTTCACGCCGATCTGGTGCTGACTACCGGTGGCACGGAGCTGGCCATTCGTGATATTACCCCGGAAGCGACCCGGCGCGTAATTGAGCGGGAAGTTCCCGGGATGGCAGAGGCCATGCGGTACAGTGTAATGAGCAAAAACCGTTCTGCAATGCTGTTCCGTGGGGTATGTGGCATTCGTGGACGCACGCTGATTGTGAATCTGCCAGGTACACCAAAGGGTGTGCATGAACATCTGGCGGCCATTATGGATCAGCTTCCGGAAGCGCTGCTGATGGTTACGGGTCAGTTCAAGCAATAATCGAGCACGGACTCTGGGGCAAGATATCCGATTAGCCATGAACCGGTGTTAGATTGTTCAAGTGACATCTCTTATCTTATTTGTGAATTTTGCGGGTTATGTAAGTGGTTACATCTATGGTATGATGGGCTTAAATTAAGAACGCAGCAGAGACATCTATGAACATCTGGCCGAGTATGCGCATCTTCGAAGCTTGAGACGAGGAGGATTATCAATGTTAAGTTCCATTGGACCAACGGGCTTTATTTTGCTGGCCGTGATTGCATTGTTGTTGTTTGGACCCAACAAACTTCCGGAACTGGGACGTGCAGTTGGGCGTACCTTCCGTGAATTCAAAGAGGGCGCTCGCGAGATTATCTCTGAGGATGACTCGTCCAATCGCAAAGAGCAGGAGAAGGCGAAACCGCTGGCGGCTGAGAGCACACCTGCAGACAAGCCTGCTGATAAACGCCTGCCGGAATAATCTTGACGGCAATGAAAGAGAAATCCCTTCCTGCCGGAAGGGTTTTGTATTTTAAGCTGGCAATAATGGGGGGCAGGCATGACGCAGCAAATGGAAGAAATGTCGATTACGGAACATCTGAGCGAGCTGCGGAAGCGGCTGATCTACGTATTAAGTATTTTTGTGCTGGGACTGATTGCAGGATTTTTTGTGGCGGACCCGGTATACCAATATCTGACCAAGGCAGAGTCGGCAAAAGGTTTTGTATTACATGCCTTCTCGTTCTGGGACGGGATTGGCATCTATATGAAGATTGCAGGGTTGTTCTCACTTGTTATTACACTGCCGTTTACGGTGTATCAGATCTGGAAGTTTGTTAGTCCAGGGCTAAAGCCGCGCGAACGAAAAGCGACGCTGAAGTATGTGCCCTATGTGTTTCTTTTATTTCTGACAGGTATGGCTTTCTCGTATTATGTTATTTTTCCGATGGCACTTGCCTTCACAACAGCGATAACGGAGAAGATGGGGCTTGTGGAGACCTATGGGATGAAACAGTATTTCAGCTTCCTGTTTGGCATTGTGCTGCCTGTGTCCCTGTTATTCGAACTTCCTTTACTTATTATGTTTCTGACAGGACTGCGGATTCTGAATCCAATTCGTCTTCGCAAGATGCGCAGAGTCTCTTACTTTGTTCTGATCTTCATTGCAGTGGTCATCACACCTCCAGACTTTATTTCCGACCTTCTGGTGATGATTCCCTTGCTCTTGTTATATGAGATCAGTGTGTTATTATCCGCAATCGTATATCGCAAGCAGCTTGCAGCCGATGAAGAGATCGAATCCCGCTACGTTCGTGCCGAGGATAAGAAACATGCGGGCTGAATGAGGATAAGCTGTGATGTGCCCGGAAAAGACGTTATGTTCTTATCCGGGCTATTTCTGTAGACTGCCGACCAACACGACAGGACAAGCAGGCATATTATGTTCAACAATGGATACAATGGGGAAGGGACTGTCTGTTAACGTTGCAGAAGGGTTAAACAATTTCGTAGAATAAGATTAGTGAATTGCAACATAGAACCAGGCACAGCGGGTGTAATTTGGCTATGTTTGTGTAAATTCAACGTAAATTCTCGCAGGAATTCGTCAAAAGGACTTGAAATCATGCTTCAAGTTGAGTATCATAAAGTTGGTTGTTAGCACTGAACACTGTCGAGTGCTAATACATATGGCTACAACCTACAATGTAACGTTATATAATTTCAAAAGGAGGCTATTTTTCATGATCAGACCTTTAGGTGAACGCGTATTGGTAGAACCACTGGAGCAAGAACAAACAACTTCTTTCGGGATCGTACTCCCGGACTCCGCCAAAGAAAAACCGCAAGAGGGTAGAATCATTGCAGTTGGTGCTGGAGTATTGAAAGACGGCGTACGTGTAGCTCTGGAAGTGAAAGAAGGAGATCGCGTTATTTTCTCCAAATATGCCGGTACAGAAATCAAATTCGAAGGTAAAGAATATTTGATTATGAAAGAAAGCGATATTCACGCGATTCTCGACTAATTCAAATTTAATCGGATAACCGAACCATATAGCACTACCATTTTCCAACAAAAACTAGGGAGGTTTTCTTAACATGGCTAAAGACATTAAATTCAGTGAAGACGCTCGTCGCTCCATGCTTCGTGGTGTGGACGCATTGGCTAATGCAGTAAAAGTAACACTCGGTCCTAAAGGCCGCAACGTGGTTCTGGAGAAAAAATTCGGAAGCCCGCTCATCACTAACGATGGTGTAACCATTGCTAAAGAAATCGAACTGGAAGATGCATTCGAGAACATGGGTGCACAACTGGTTAAAGAAGTAGCAACAAAAACCAACGATGTTGCCGGTGACGGTACTACAACAGCAACTGTATTGGCGCAAGCGCTGATCACAGAAGGTCTGAAAAATGTAACTGCAGGCGCTAGCCCAATCGGTATCCGTAAAGGGATCGACAAAGCGGTTAAAGCTGCGGTTGCTGAATTGCAATCCATCTCCAAACCAATTGATTCCAAACAATCCATCGCACAAGTTGCAGCAATCTCTGCAGCTGACGAAGAAGTAGGCGAACTGATCGCTGAAGCTATGGAAAAAGTGGGTAAAGATGGCGTTATCACAGTAGAAGAATCCAAAGGATTCGCTACAGAGCTTGAAGTGGTTGAAGGTATGCAATTCGACCGTGGATACATCTCTCCTTACATGATCACAGATACGGACAAAATGGAAGCTGTTTTGGACAATCCGTACATCTTGATCACAGACAAAAAAATCTCCAGCACGCAAGATATCTTGCCATTGCTTGAGAAAATCGTTCAACAAGGCAAACCACTGGTATTGATCGCTGAAGATATCGAAGGCGAAGCACTGGCTATGCTGGTTGTGAACAAATTGCGTGGTACATTCAATGCTGTAGCTGTTAAAGCTCCAGGATTCGGTGACCGTCGTAAAGCAATGCTGCAAGACATCGCTGCCCTCACTGGTGGCCAATTGATCACGGAAGAACTGGGTCTGGACCTGAAATCCGCTGTTGTGGAACAACTGGGTACAGCTCGTCAAATCCGCGTAACAAAAGAAAACACAATCATCGTTGACGGTGCTGGTAACAAATCCGATATCGATGCACGTGTTAGCCAAATCCGTACACAACTGGAAGAAACAACTTCCGAGTTCGACAAAGAGAAACTGCAAGAGCGTCTGGCTAAATTGTCCGGCGGTGTAGCAGTAATCAAAGTTGGTGCGGCTACTGAAACAGAATTGAAAGAACGCAAACTTCGCATCGAAGATGCCCTGAACGCAACTCGCGCTGCGGTTGAAGAAGGTATCGTATCCGGTGGTGGTACAGCGCTCATGAACGTATATAGCGCGGTTGCGGCTGTAGCTCTGTCCGGTGACGAGCAAACAGGCGTAAACATCGTCCTGCGTGCTCTGGAAGCACCAATCCGCACAATCGCAGCTAACGCTGGCGAAGAAGGTTCCGTAATCGTGGAACGTCTGAAAAAAGAACAAACAGGAATCGGCTTCAACGCTGCAACTGGCGAGTGGGTTAACATGATCGAAGCGGGTATCGTTGACCCTGCGAAAGTAACTCGTTATGCATTGCAAAACGCGGCTTCCGTAGCAGCTATGTTCTTGACTACTGAAGCAGTTATCGCTGACAAACCAGAACCAGCAGGTGCTGGTGGCGGAATGCCTGACATGGGCGGTATGGGTGGAATGGGCGGCATGATGTAATAAAGGTGTAAAAACCTTTATTACATCATGTGCCTGGCAGAGTGAATTCTCGTTACGAGGTGACAAGAATTTGTGAAGCAGTCACTGTTACAAATTATAAATAATACAAAAACCACTTCTTAATTAAGGAGTGGTTTTTGTGTTGTTGAGTATTTGTATAATCATAGTTAGTATCAAGAGATATGGAGGGCATATATCATGAAACATATTAGAAAAATTATAGTGGCAGGTTTAGTGTCTGCTGCTGTTATCATCTTAATCTATAATTTCACTTCTGATTCCGAACGAAAATTTGTAAAAGTAAATGAAGCTAGTGATACTCCATTAACTACATTCACAGTAATTAATAATGAGAATTTCGCAGGTACTACAAATACGCATCGGTTTGATATTCGGGCAGGATTTAGTTATGTGAAAGTGAGTTTTAAAAACACGGGTTCGAAACACTTTACATTTACGATCAATGAAGGATCACCTAGTGGAACTGAAATATTGTATGGCAGGGTCCCGGCAGACGGAAAAGAGCATACATATTATAGTGACAAAGCATTGTCGACGGGTTCGTATTATGTAAGTACCTCTTCTGCGCAAGGGATGTCGGGCATATTGGATGTTTCTCTTGGAACTGATGTTAATTAAAGATTCGGTAATTCGCTCTAAATGTAGATTTGAAGCCCTGTGATTGAAACCTCGTTCCTATGGTTTCGTATGTACTGTGATACATAGAGAGCTTATCAGTAACGACTTGAGGAGGAAATGATTTGAGAAAGGGTACAAAGTGGACATTATGGATACTGGGCTTGATGCTCGCTGCAATATTTATCAACTTTTTTATGAATCTATATAGCTTTGCTTATGCACTGATTACTGTGCTTATACTTGCCTTTATGGGGTGGGGTTTCTTAGCGAAATTAAAGAACGACGTTCGTCAGCATGAAGATTACCATAGAAGAGAGCATCAGTCTGCGAACGATGACATCGATAGATACACCAGGTAGAATTCAACCAACCTATCATACTTAGCACGTAGCATACATGAGAAGTTATAAGAAGCTTGCACTGAAATGATTAAAAGGCTCCCGTGAGGGAGTCTTTTTAATGGCTGATCTTGTAAAAGGAAGTAGTGATGTTTTCTTCTATTGCTAAACAGACAGTTGTTAAGTAAAATAAACATATGAACAAGTGCTCATATATTAATACATAAAACGATATTGGGGATGATACATATGTACGATGTATTGGTTATCGGAGCTGGGCAAGCAGGCTTGGCAGCAGGTTACTATCTTCAACAGTCGGGGTTAACCTTTTTAATCGTTGATGCTGCCTCATCTATCGGGGAATCTTGGCGTAAACGGTACGATTCCTTACATCTTTTTACCCCACGAATGTATGATGGGTTACCGGGAATGCCTCTTAGTGGAAATGAAAATAGCCTGCCAAGCAAAGATGAAATTGCAGATTATTTTGAAAACTATGCTAAACAAATGGAGCTTCCAATAAAGTTAAACTGTGAAATCTCCCGTCTCTCGAAGCAAGATGAGGTGTACTATGCTGAAACCAATGATGGAACGATTGAAGCGCGCAATATTATCGTTGCCACGGGGCCTTTCCAGACCAAAAATGTTTCTCATTTTGCGAAAGCATTATCCGAGCATGTGATTCAGCTTCACTCATCAGAATATAAAAATATCTCTCAATTGCTTCCTGGAACAACAGTAGTTGTAGGCGGAGGGAATTCAGGTGCCCAAATCGCCGTAGAGTTGACATCAGATGAACAACAAACCGTATACATATCCATAGCTCGAAATATTACCTTTAGGCCTTTGCATATTATGAGACGAAGTATATTCTGGTATTTTGAAAAGCTCGGAATATTACGTGCAAGTGCAGATCGTATGGTTGGAAAATGGTTGAGAAATCAGCCTGAGTACGTATATGGCTATGAGTTAAAAGAATTGATGACCCAGGGGAAAGTTAACCTGCGCCCACGTGCCATTAATGCAATAGATGACCGCATCCTATATGAGGATGGTAGTGAGACACGAATAGACAATATTATCTGGGCGACTGGGTTTAAGCGAAATGATAGTTGGATCGATATCAATACTGCTTTTGATGCCCAAGGTGTAATTATACACGAGAGAGGCGTATCACCGGTTGCTGGACTGTACTTTGTAGGGCTACCTTGGCAAACATCTCGGGGTTCAGGACTGTTGGGATGGGTTAAATATGATGCTCAGAAAATCGTTAATCATGTGATACAAAGGTAAGACACATTAAACTATATAAATTGAGCTAATCATTTACACGATAACGGAGAGGACAGAAAAAACCTGAAAAAGCAAAGCGTTCGCCTTTATCCCCGGAT
The DNA here is from genome assembly GCF_000517905.1 of Paenibacillus sp. FSL H7-689. Taxonomy (NCBI): domain Bacteria; kingdom Bacillati; phylum Bacillota; class Bacilli; order Caryophanales; family Paenibacillaceae; genus Paenibacillus; species Paenibacillus sp. FSL H7-689. The sequence continues at coordinate 66,992 of NZ_ASPU01000016.1, read as the reverse complement.
TTTCCCCTTCGGAAAAGGAATCAAAAAAATCTGGGGATAACAGCGATTGGAAGGTTATTCTGTCATCGTAGTGTCTGTGTAAATAACTTTAGTTCAACTTATATAGATTAGATATCAGGAATGATTAGAAAATATCATAACTCACATTTTTGGGTATATTACTAAAAGGAGGGATATTATGAAATTATTTAGACTGCCATTGATTCTTTGTGTTATATTACTTTTAGCTATTTTGTCAGCTTGTGGTGCGGATGATAGGTTACACGGAAAGAGCGATAACTGGGATGTTTCTCTACAGAGATCAACAGGGAGCTATAGTATTACTTATATAGGTGATGAAAAGCGCATAAAGGATTTTGTGTTTGACCTTACCGGCAATAATATAAAACAACAGGGGAAGGCGCTTGAGGAACAAGGGGTACCGTTCAGTATGTCGGGAACGGCTACTGAGGCGGAGAAAACGAAAGATCCAATTACCTTTAAAATGAGTTGGAACAATCAGAGCGAGATAGTAACTTTTGAGTAACTCTCGCATGCGGGAGCTGTTCATCATTGGACTTATGGCAACTATTAATCGCCTGGATAGGCATTGTTTGTGGGATTGTTACTTACAAAGATAAGATCAGTAAATGGATACTTTACCCTGTCTCGCTTTTTTGTATAGTGATTACTTTAATTTTTTGGCTTACTAATCCTTAAAATAGGAAAATGTTAGATCAGAGACTGTGACTACTGAATTATCCAAAAAAAGTACATATCACACGATAGGCCGTTCCTTCATGGAGCGGCCTTTTTGCACAATCGCATCTTATCTCGCAACAGTTATTTCAAAAGTGGAGTGATCATAATCTTGAATGTTGAAGCGATATTCCAATCTATTTCGAACTGTCGCCCCATCAAAATCGGACTGATTCACATCACGATCCAATAGACCGATATCCTGGATGACATCTTGTGCATCGTTATAGGTGTAATCGCTATTAGTAGTCAGAATGAGTGTAGCGATAGCAGTCAGAAGAATTCCAGCCGTTGGTTTACGCGTATCACCGGTTCCGTACAACCTGACTTCCTGTATGCTCTCATCTGCATTCACTGCACCAACCAAGCGTAATTCGTCATTGAATACATACTCGAAAGTGCCAGTGCCCTGCTCGGGAGAGTCTTTTATATTCAAGCGGGTAATACTCAACCCATTCAGTCGGTATTTGCCTACGGCGCCATTAAACTTGTTTTTAAATTCATCGGTAGTCATGTGGAGGCCAGAAAGTTTAATCTGGGATGAAGGGGTCTGATCTATTTCAGACTGAGTAGAGTTCGAAGATAAATTCAGCATCCCATACAAACCTATTGAAGCAATCGCAAAACAGGCCGTTGTTAGAAAAATAAATCTGATTGGCAACCTATTGCCTTTGCGAATAGATAAGATCATCCCAACAACAAATCCCAAGAAAGCGATCAAGCCAAAAATGAAGAGAATGGTAAACAGATATTGCAAAGTCTCACCTCGTAATAGAGTAATAGCTGGTACAAATCTTTCTTGCACCTCATTCATTATAATGTTCCCATGACAAAGTTCAAACTCCCACTATTCACTGCCCCAACAAAAAAAGCACTGCCGGCATGCTGCCAGCAGTGCTTGCTTGATGTTATACAGGTCTTACCGTAAAGGTGAAGTGATACGCGCGGTTGGCTGGCAAGGTGTATTCGACATGGGTACGTGCGCTCCAGCTGTCATCTCCGCCAACACCCATTTGTTTGTAATTGATGCGGGCGACAGTCTGTGTGCTCTGAGGTAATTTGTACACATGGTCGTTTGCTTCCAGTTCTTCCGGTGTCCACGGCAACGCATTAATTTCAAAGGGTATAGTGGCTTCAACATGAAGCCCAAGCTGACCATTTGCTGACGTAATTTCTGCAAAACGTACATCCGTTTTGTTACCACACTCTTGTGGTTTCAGATATGGAACAAATTGATCTCGAACCGCACCTGTGTAATAACCGAGACGTGCACTGGTCAGGCGGTCTGCATAATTGTCATGCGGGCCTCTGCCGTACCAAGAGATTGTATCCAAGCGGTTATTCAGTTGCAGCAGCATACCGAATTCCGGTAGATCAGGTAAGCCTACGCCTGGAATAAGGGTTTGACTGATTTCCAATACACCATCCGCATCAATTCGGTATGTGATGGACAGCGTACATCCCGGATGTTGATCCCACGTATAATCGGTCGTTACAAGAAAACCTTGTTCGTCTGCATGGTGCTCAAAGCGAATTAATCTGCTGGTAGCGTGAGCATCTCTCCAGAAGGCAGAACGCTCATTCAGGCGGTTCCCCATATCATTGTCTGTCATGGCTCTCCAGTAATTCGGCCGGACAGGTGCGAGCAATTGCTCCTGATTGTTAATCTGATAGGATGTTAACGCGCCAGTGGCTGGATTGAAGCTCAACGTGACTTGGCCTGTAGTCACTTTCAATTCATCTTGCAGATCCTGTACCTGCGGCGCATTGTCTTGTCCTTGACGTATCGGTTGGATTGGACGCAATCTCGGAGATACCACGAACTGATCCCAGGCAATCTCATGACCTACTCCTGCCCATTTGGTTGCCACTTTGGTAACCAGAGATACAGTCAGCACCGCTTCCTGGAACAGATCGGAAGATGGCGTATAAGGGATTCGGACTTCAACCGATTCGCCAGGAGGTACCGCGATATCCAACGTACCGTTCTCTACAGATTTGCCATCGTGAGTTACTGTCCATACGAGCGAATATTCGCTCAGATCCGTGAACAGGAACTGGTTTTTGATGCGCAGCAGGCCGTCTTTGACATCAACGGTTTCCATACGAACGTTCTGATAACATTTCTTCACTTCTTCCAGCTTCGGTGTAACCGTCTTATCCGCCAGAATCAGTCCGTTTCCGCAGAAATTGCCATCATGAGGGGATTCACCGAAATCGCCACCATAAGCAAAATATTCTACACCGTCTGCCGTAGTGGTACGAATGGACTGATCGACCCAGTCCCAGATGAATGCACCCTGCAACACATCATATTTATCGAACAACTCCCAGTACAGATGCAGACCTCCACAAGAATTACCCATGGCATGGCTGTATTCGCAGATAATATAAGGTTTCTTCGGACCCTTCATGCGCGCGTATTGCTCCACATCTTGTGGACTGATATACATTGTCGATTCAATATCACTTGCCGAATCAGAAGGGCGATAATGGAAGGTACCTTCGTAATGAACGAGACGGGTTGAATCGACTTGTTTCAGATAATCGTACATGGCGATGAAGTTATCGCCGCCGAAGGATTCATTGCCAAGGGACCAGATGATGACGGACGGATGGTTTTTATCCCGCTGGAACATGGAGTTACAGCGATCTATTACGTTATTACGCCATTCCGGTTTGCTCGCGGGAATATTGTTCTCATTCATTTCCTTTTGCCCATATTCCCAGGTGCCGTGAGTTTCCAGATTCGTTTCGTCAATGACATAAAGGCCATATTCATCACACAGTTCGTACCAGAGTGACTGATTCGGATAATGGGATGTACGCACCGCGTTAACGTTATAGGACTTCATCAACTCGATGTCACGGATCATGTCTTCCCGTCCAATGGCTCGACCCTTATCCGGGGAAAATTCATGACGATTCACGCCTTTGAACACAATGCGTTTGCCATTGATTTGCATCAGGCCGTCCTTCAGTTCAAACTTGCGGAATCCGATCCGGCTACGGACTGCTTCCAGTGTTTCGCCTGATTCGTCCTGAATGGACAGCACAAGTGTATACAGGTTAGGGGACTCAGCGCTCCATAGTAGCGGCTTCATAACCTCTGCTGACAACTGTAATGAAAGTTCATCCTCGCCCTGGAAAGTAACGGCCGCAGTAAGTGGTTGCTTCAGCACTGTCTGCTGTTGTGCATCATAGAGCTGCGCCTGAACGGACAATCCGGCAGGGGTCTGCGCGTCATTATGATTAAATAATTTCAAATCCAGCAGTAGCTCCGCATCCTGATACGCGTCATCCAGTTCAGTACGAACAAAGAAATCGGCGATCTGAACCGGTGAAGGTGAATGCAGGTATACACCACGGAAGATGCCGCTTAACCGCCAGAAATCCTGATTCTCCAGCCAGCTCGCATCACACCAGCGATATACCTCCACAGCGAGCTTGTTCTCACCTTTCGTTAGATACGAAGTGATATCAAATTCTGCGGGTGTGAACGTGTCTTCACTATAACCGACGAGTTCCCCGTTGACCCATACATAAAAGGCGGATTCAACACCCTCGAAGTGCAGCAGGACAGGACGGTCTTTCCAGTCAGCAGGAACAGTAAACGTGCGGATGTACGAACCCACCGGATTATAAGTTGTTGGTGCAAATGGTGGCTTCAATTCAGGCTCACGCTCGACCCACGGATACGTCATATTTGTATAGTGGGGATAATCGTACCCTTGTAGCTGCCAGTTGGAAGGAACGGCGATCTCGTCCCAGTCACTGGCATCATAGTTGTTCTCATAAAAGGATGTAATCCGTTGCTCCGGTGTCTCCGCAAAGGCAAACTTCCATTGACCATTCAGTGATTCGTACCATGGCGATGTGCTGGAATCATTGGACAATGCTTCTGTTATAGATGGAAACGCTACCATAGAAGCATGTGCGGGTAGACGGTTTACTTGAAAAGTCTCGGGATTATTGTTCCATTCCGGGTATCCATTTGCTGGAGGGGTGTGTACCAGTTTCTTTCGCATAACAGCAACTCCTTCTGAAATGTTATAATATTGTCATTATAGAATTGAATTGATACTTAGAGAATAAAGAATATTGCCCATATATATCACAATATGAAACTAACGATGAAGAAAGTGGTGTACTGGATGGATACCCGGATTTTTTTTGGTAAAACAGAAGAAGCTGCTCGTCTGCCGATCTATATGACCACGGTTGGTTACTGGGAACACCAATATGAAACCGAGCGTCCAGAGGGATTCCCGGATTATCAGATCCACCAGATTATTCATGGTCAGGGGAGACTGATTATACAAGAAGACGAGTATATCGTCGGACCGGGTGACGTTTTCTTTCTGTACCCTGATGTACCGCATCGATATTTGCCCATTAGTGACCGTTGGGAACTGGCTTGGGTCTCGTTTCAAGGGAGAGAGGCTAGCCAGTTATTATCTTATGCGGGGATAACCGGCTCACGCGTATACAGACTCAGGACAGCAACGCTGCTGCGTGGCCTGGAGCAACTTCTGGTTAGAGGAGAGAATGGCGGTGATACGGATTACGCAGACTACGATGTTGAATGCTCCAAACAATTATATGCCCTGCTGCTGGATCTGAAGCCACTACTCATCGCATCCGCCAATTATAATGATGAACTGGAGCGCTTGAAGCCTGTGCTGCGTTATATCGCAGAGCATCTGGATCGTTCACTTTCCCTGAAGGAACTGGCCGATGTGGCTGTGGTATCTCCCCAATATTTGTGCAGGCTATTTCAGAGGGCACTCCATACCAGACCTGTATTTTACGTGAACCAGGAACGGATCAATCGAAGCAAACAACTCATGTTCAGTGAGAGAGAGCTTCGAATATATGAAGTGGCTGATCGGGTGGGTTACGAGAACGCCAGTTATTTCTGTGCGATGTTCAAAAGGCATACAGGCATGAGTCCAGAGCGTTTTCGCAAACTGCACGGACTGAATTGATGGAGTTACAATTTTAGTGCTCCACTTGCGGTAGGAGCACCAGAGTACACTTCACTTAAATGACATGCCAGATACACCTTCATCCAACCCTCGGAATCGTTCAGATCAACACCTAGAATCTCCTCTATTTTGCGCAGGCGCAGGTACAACGTATTGGTATGAATATGCAGACGTTCGGCTGTGGCTTGCACAGATCGATTCGCGGCAATGTAGGTTTTGAGTGTGAGTTCAAGCTCTCCTGATTTTTGCTGTTGAAGAGGGGACAGAATTTCGTGAATGTAGTTCTCGATATCGGAAGGTTCCTGGTTCAGAAACAACCGATTGATCCCGATTTCTTCGTAGAGCATCAGGCCCGCTTTGTTTTGTTTCAGCAAAAAGGACAATGAGCGTGTAGCCTCGTCATTGCTTTTGGACACATACTCAAGCCCTTGATACAGTCCACCGATGCCGATAGATAGGGCAGGAGTCTTAGAGGTGGTCCATTTCTCCACAGCCGTTTCCAGCCTGCTGATGATCCAGTGTCTGACTTTGGGCTCGGGTGCCGCAGCCAAAATCGTAATTTTGTGATGTGCACTGAACAATAGATGTTCGCGGGTGCCCAGCTCCTTTTCGATAAATCCGATCAACTTGCGCACCCAATTTTCAGTTGTTTTCATGTCGGGATGTTCCCCATAGAGCTGCAATTGAGCGACGAACAAGGACTGATGGGCTGGCAACTGAAAGCTGGAAAGTCGTGCCTCCAACTGCTGTGGTTCTCTATATTGCACGAGATCGCTGAAGAAATCATGGTTTTTCCGATAGGACATCTCGGTGAGTGAGTAGGTATTCACCATCTCCAGCATCACAATAGCTCCGCCTTGTTCCAAAATCACATGATCCAACTGACCTAACGGATGATCTAATTGGATGGCAAAACAGCCAAGCACCAGAGATCCGTTCACAATGGGATAGAGGTAATAATCGCTATGATCCGTTCCACCGGATAAGGTGATGGGGTTAAACTGACTGTCCAGAGCGGTATAGATATCGAGCTCACTTAGCAAGACACTTTCCGGGATGAGCGGGTACCAGTCATTTCTCGCCATGTCCACATAATAGGTGGGAAGTTTCAGCATTGACCCAACCGTCTCAATGATATGTCCGAGGCTCACATGTTCAATGGAAAGTGCCGTGAATTGATTATGAATTTCATTGCGGCTAACGAGATATCGGTTCGTTTCCAGCAGTTCTGAATACATGGTGGCGTTGGAGATGGCAATGGCTGCCTGATCCGCAAATCCCTGCATCACATTCAGATCATGTGGGGCAAATCGTCTGTTTTGTTCAAATTGGTATACCAGCATTACACCGATTTTGTGAGTATTCATTGTCACGGGAACGGCGATAAGTCCTTTTGCCATAATACCGTCAGGCAGTGAACTTACAATGATATCCGCATTCTCCTGACTAACATTGCCCATATCTTTAAAGGCATCATCCGGTGTGCTATACATTCGGCCAATGCCTTCCTCGTATACTTTTCCCGTAATGCCCTCATCCAGCTCGCCCTGATATTGATACACGCTATCCTGAAAACCGACTTTGGCTCTAGGAATCATCTTGCCAGAGTCCGGATCAACCATCATGAACAGTCCGCAGGAAAGGGAGGGGATGACATGGAGCGCATTCTCCATAATTTTGAGTAACAAGTCGTTCAGCTCCACGGAACAGGTCAGCTCCCGCAGTCCGGTCAACCATCGATCATTGTGTGCACGTTCCATCTCAATCTGCTGCTTCAGCAGTCCTTCCCGAATCAAAGACTCCAGACGTTCACTCTGTAGCAGGGTAAGTTGCTTCTGGGTATCGATAACCACACGAATGTTGATGTTAGACAAAAAAACAAACGTGTACCTGAGAATCTTCCAGGATGACTCAATCTGTTCTTGATCTGTATATTCAGGTAGCTCTCCTTCACGCAGCCAGTTATTCCACTGGAAATCATATTCATCCTTGATCCAAATTCCGTACGGAACAGACCCAAAGACTTGAACCATAAATGAGCGAACCGCTTCATGAATCATAGCAAACGTACTCCTTTTGTGTTCACATGGAAAAATGCTTACATATATAACATGATCTTCACTATGCTGTGTGATTTATATTTTGTATTGTGTATATCACCATAATTAATATTAGAATGCTGTTGCTATCAACAATGACATTATACATATGCAACTTATATAATGTCATTAACTTTAACACGATACAATTTCATCGTAGTACAACAGTAGAGCTGTAAATCGAACATGTACACGTAATATTTAAGTTCAACTTAACTTTTTACACGAGAACGGAGAGGACAGAAATAACGTGAAGAAGCAAAGCGTTCGCCTAAAAGCTTTCGCAAGAAAGCTACTTCGGAAGCATACGCTATCCCCGGATTTTCCCTTTGGAGAAGGGAATCAAAAAAAATCTGGGGATAACAGCGATCGGAAGGTTGTTCTGTCATCGGAGTGGTCAGTGTAAATATTCTTTAGTTGAACTTACAATCAAGTCTGAAAATGAGGTGGAGTACAGATGAGTCAAATTACTGCTTTTGTAGGTGCATTGTTGATTGATGGACAAGGTGGAGAGCCTGTTTCCGATAGTGTGGTCTTGGTTGAGAACGGGAAATTCATAGCAGCGGGTGCAAAAGCAACCGTTCCAATTCCGGAAAATGCCGAGCTTGTTGATGTAACAGGCAAAACGGTGATGCCCGGATTAATCGATGCCCATGTCCATGTACACGGGGCCAAAAATCTGAATATGGCTGCGGTGGCGCTGGAAGCCAATGAACTTCAGATGGGGAGAGCACTTCAGGATCTGCCGAAGCTGATCAACGCAGGGTTTACAACCGTCAGGGATGTCGGTAGCCATGTTGCTGTATACATTCGCGATCTGATCAAGGAAGGTGTGGTGAAGGGGCCGCGGATTAAAACTTCCCGTCATATGCTCTCTCAGACGGGTGGGCATGCAGATATCCATATGATTCCAACGGAACTGAATATCTTCACCGTGTGTGACGGCGTTCCGGAAGTCATTAAGGCAACACGCACGCAGTTCCGTGAAGGGGCGGATTTCATTAAAGTGTGTTCCACAGGCGGGGTACTTTCGGAGAAAGATGACCCTCGCTGGTCGCAATTCCGCATGGATGAGCTGAAGGCGATCGTGTATGAAGCGGAAGCGGTACAGTCTTATGTGGCTGCACATGCGCAAGGGGCACAGGGGATCAAAAATGCGTTGGAAGCGGGCGTACGCACCATTGAACACGGGATCTACATTGATGAAGAAGGCATTGGCATGATGCTGGATCAAAAGGCGGTTCTGGTTCCAACGCTGGCCATTGTACATCGGATCATCAAAGAAGGGCATAAATACGGTGTTCCCGAATTTGGCATCCGCAAAGCCAAAAGTGTATATCAGGAGCATATTGAGAACATGATTATCGCGCGTAAGGCAGGCGTAACCATTGCAGTAGGGACAGACTTCTGCACATGTGCACCTGTTGAGCATGGCGGGAATGCACTAGAACTTCGATTGCTTGTTGAAGATGTTGGATTTACGCCGATGGAAGCGATTGTAGCCGCAACAAGAGATGCGGCGAGAGCGATGCAGATGGAAGCGGAGATCGGTACGATTGAACCTGGCAAAGCTGCTGATCTGCTGGTACTGAATGTGAATCCGTTGACGGATATTGGACTGCTCGAAAACACAGAGAATATCGAACAGGTCTATTTATCAGGTGAACGCTTGAAATAAGAACGATGGTTCTACGTGTACTGAACTGCACTGACAACATAGAGAATGGGGAGAAGTCACCATGTTTAGTCAACCGATATATATCGCCACAGTATTGCTTGTTATTTTAGCTATAGGGGAACTGGTTTCGATCTGGTCCAAAGCGCGAATTCCTTCCTTGCTTGTTATTCTGATCGGATATTTGCTGCTGAACTGGGCGGGGTTATTTCCTAAAGGAGTGGTATCCAGCTCTGCTCTGACGGCGTTCGGGGCTCTCATGGTGGCTCCGCTGATTGTACACATGGGGACATTAATACCGCTGAAATTAATACGTTCCCAATATAAAGCTATACTGATCTCATTGTTCGCATCACTCACGGCGACAGGTCTTATCCTGTTAATCGTATCACCGTTCTATGGTTATCCTACGGCTGTTGCCGGATCAAGTCCGGTTGTTGGTGGCATTATCTCTTATCTGATCACAACCACGAAGTTGCAGGAGATGAATCTGGGTCATCTGATTACAATTCCGGCTGTTATTCTGGGTATTCATTCCCTCGTGGGGATGCCGATTGCAACCAATATGTTGCGCAGATATGCGTTGAAACTGCAGAAGCAGGGCGCTTTTGAGAACAAGGTTGCAGGGGAAGGCCATGTGAACATTAAAGAAGCGAATGCTAAAACATTCCTTCCGCAGCGATTCCAGACCGCACCTATTCTGCTGTTGCTCTTGTTCATTATGGGTAGTCTCTCCATTTATCTAGGTAATGTAACCGGACTTAGCTACAGTATCTGGGCTCTGTTGCTGGGGGTTCTCGGACATCTGATCGGACTGTTCCCATCTCGTATTCTGGATAAAGCAAGTACATCGGGAATTGCCATGATAGGTCTGATCGTAGTCGTTATGACAAGTATGGAGTCGATCACTTTTGATGCGGTGGTTAGTTCCATTATTCCAGTGTTGTTCATTATCGTAATCGGTGTAATTGGGGTGCTGATCGGTGGATTTGTTGGCTCCAAGCTGTTCAAATGGGACCCGCTCAAAGGTCTGCCTGTGGCACTGACTGCACTATTCGGTTTTCCGGGGGACTACATTATCTGTGAGGAAGTAAGCCGTTCAGTTGGACGTGATGAAAATGAACGCAAAGCCATCCTCGATGAGATTTTAACGCCAATGCTGGTAGGTGGATTCACAACGGTCACAACAGCATCCGTGTTAATTGCGTCCATACTGATCAAGACACTTTAAGAGGTTGTCATAAACGGTCTTTTTGAACACGCACTATAAGAAAAATTGATGTTCTTTTCATCCCAATTTCAGTTTCCATTAAGGTTGGGAAGGTAAGATAAGTCTTGTAAACCCCTTCTCGTGTTAAATAGATGTGTGACTGGCCCTATCGGATTGTCCTCCGGTAGGGCACTTTTTTTTCTTCATTTCTGCGGTTGGTGGTATGATAGATGAATACATAATGTGTAACCAACTCTAGTGACCGGAGGATGGAATTGTGGATCACAGTTTGCACCCGTTGTTTAAGCCTATTCAGATGAATGGAACGTACCCTAACAGTTATTATGTTGAGAAAGTACCTGCTGCTGGTCTGATGGCTTATGTGGCCTGTTATTGGGAATCAGGATCTCTTCCGAACACACATGCGGATGTTGCTAAGAGAGAAGGTCCAGAGCGATCGATGATGACGGTACCTGCCCGGGTATTACCGGATGGTTGCACGGACATGCTGATTACATACGACCCGGTCTGTTCAAAGCACTCCTATGCTTACTGTGGCAATTATACACAGCCATTCGCTGTACCTGAACCATCCGATGATGGTTCCCCTGCTGGAGACTACACCTTTGGTGTCCGGTTCTTCCCGGGTGGAGCGCATGTCTTCCATGGCATGCCTCTGGAGTGGTTTACGGATAAGCGAATTGCCCTTCAGGAATGTTGGCCGGAGAAGCTGAACGAGCTTCAGGAACGGATCGCCGAAACGAATAGTTTTGCAGAGCGAGTAGAGGTTATGAATGCGTACTTGAGTCCGTTGCCCGTGCAGGGAAGCACATCTGAGAACGATCTGATGAAAAACGTGCTGCACCGCATCTTTATAGATGGGGGAAGTATGAGTGTCCAAGAGCTGGCGATGCGTGAAGTGATCAGTGAGCGGCAGCTGCATCGCAAGTTCTCGGAATGGGTGGGAATCAGCCCCAAGCGATTCAGTGAGGTGGTTCGTTTTCATCGTGTGTTGAGTGATATTCATCAAGGGAACACGGCAGACTGGGCAATGCTTGCCCAGAATCATGGTTTCTTTGACCAAGCCCATTTGATTCGGCAATTTCGCAAGTTTTATGGAGAGACTCCGTTGACGGCAGCCAGGGAGCACGGCAGAATGTTGTCCGATTTGTACAATAGATCTGTAGCACCTTCGGTTATACTTAAATCGTGAGAATAAAAGATAAGGGAGACATCATATATGAATGGAACATTGCAGATTCGGGATCACTTGTTAAATGAATTGGAAACAGGCGTACGGACGGGGGTTTCGTTAATTCGCTTGATCCGTTCAGAGGATTGGTCGTATCGTCCACAGGAGAATATGCGTTCATTGGTGGAGCTAGTGCATCATTTTATCCAGATTACCGCATCGGATCTTGCCATTATGCAGGAAAAAGGTGAAGCTGAGGTTGGGCTGGTGGAGAATAGCCTGTCGGGGACCCAGGATATCGAGAAGCTTGAAGCAACATTATGGAGCAATTTCGAATCCTACAAAGCTTATATCATGGGATTGAGTGAAGATGACTTTTTGAATCGTTCAACAAAAGCTTTTTATATGGAACATGGTCACTTGCAGGTTCAATGGCAGATTGAAACGGTAACGCATGTATTCCATCACCGTTCGCAGCTGTATAACTATCTCAAGCAGCAGGGCCATGAACTGAACTTTTTCATGCTGTATGCGTAATTAAACTAAAGTAAGCTTAGTTGGCTCCACCGGATGGTCCGGTGGGGCTTTTTTTGCGTACATTCGTCTATCAATCTATGAAGTCTATCAAAATTGGACATTATGACCCTGGTAATTCACCGTTGCTTTAATAGATTTCAAGCATAGAATACCGTATCAAAGCAAAAAGGAGGTGATTTCAATGGCCATCCTTTTACCGATACAAAATTACAACCTTCCTGCCGGAGTAGGCAAGTCCTACTACGAAAATTTGGCTGGTGGCACAAATGCCAGCGCTACAGTGAACAACTTTGGACCTTTTCCGGTATCTCTCGTGATCACACGTGTTAATGCACCAGTAGTCACTTACGTTGTTCCTGTAAACAGCAGCCTTACCATTTCTGCAGGTGGAGTTCTGGTGTTTGCCTTGTTAGCTAACCTTGGAGGCGCAGCTTCCGGAACAATTCAATTCGCCGTAGCAGATTTGTAATTGATGTGAACTGGATTGGAACGGCCTCTGTCGGACATCTTGTCGGCAGGGGTTTTCTTTTTTTTATGTGGAACCTTCTGGATTGAAAGTGATATTATACTAGAGTCTTATTATTTGATTAATAGGTTGTTATAAGAATGAATTTCTTATACAGCGAGAGAAAGGGAGATTTGATGTTTAGAAAGATGTTCATCTATATTATGGGGGTAAGCTTAGGATTGTCTGTAATTCTGTTACCACATGTTGCTCAGGCTGCGAGTGAGTTGGCTACTCTGGAGTATGGCAACGGGGCTACATATTATGGAGAGATCAAAAATGGAAAACCTCACGGGAATGGAACCATGACCTGGGGGAAAACCAAAACTTACAAAGGAAGCTGGGCACAGGGAAAACGTTCGGGACATGGTGTTTATAAAGTTATAACACGCAGTGAGGACAGAATTACAGAGTCCAAGTATGATGGGAACTGGAAGAATGACAAGAAAGATGGTAAAGGTAAACTTCATGTTAACGAAATAGCTTTGACTGGATATATGCTGGAATCGCGAATCCAAACAGGGACATTTGCAAAAGATCAGTGGATTGCAGGCTATGATGTACGAAATGGGGAATATGATCCGCCATATTCGTTTCTTTACAAAGATTCGAAATTGAGATTTGAAATCTTAGGGTATGCCGGAGACATTTGGAATGATTTGAAGAGTGGTTATATATTCTCATTTACATATAAAAAGGGAAAAGTATATAAACATATTGGTGTTGGAGAAGAGTATATTTCCAAGCAATTCAGCTCTTTTATAAAAAGTGTAGAGAAAGAGATCAAGCCTCACATCAATCAATTTGAGAAATTGGCTAAGCAATTATAAGTGTTATTACAAGGGATGAACATGTACACAGATTATAAATGTTGTTTATCCTGACGGTCATTCGATTAATTTAAGGTATAAGCTGCACGCAGATTGGTGTTGGCATACAGGAGGTTAGTGGATGATGAATAGAACAATCTTATTTGAAACGGAACGGTTGGAATGTGCGACTTGGAACGAAGGAGATCGTGCGCTGGCGTTTGCATTGTGGGGCGATCATGAGGTTGCCAAATGGATTAGCAGCAAGGGATTTCTGAGCGAGGATGAAGTAGAAGCGAGATTAACACAGGAGATTCAAAGGCAGAAGGAAGCGGGTGTGCAATATTGGCCCCTTTTTGAGAAAGAGTCCGAGGTGTTTGTGGGCTGTTGTGGCCTGCGTCCGTATTCTTCAGAAGAGGATATGTATGAACTGGGATTCCATCTAACCCGGGATCACTGGGGCAAAGGGTATGCCCAGGAAGCGGCGCGGGCGGTAATTGGTTATGCCTTTGACAAAATGAATGTGAAGGCACTGTTTGCCGGGCATCATCCGGATAATGAAGTGTCACGTCACATCTTGATCAAGCTGGGATTTGAGTATACAGGTGATGAACGTTATGAACCAACAGGAAAGATGCATCCATCATATGTGCTGCGAAAATAAGAAACCCCCGACCAATGAAGGACAGGGATTGCGTGTTAGGCGATACTGAATAATACGGTTTTGGTTCCCACAAGTATAGATCCGCTGTTAACAAAATAATAGTTGGAGGCGGCATCCAGCGTTAAAGGTCCTGTCCAGGTGATCGTAGCAAACTGACTACTAAATATGCCTGTTGGAGGGACATCACTTAAGGCGAGTGTGACGGTCACATTGCCACTGATCGTGGAATTGGTAATGTGTGAGTATCCTCTTACATTAATGGTGCTGTCTGAAGTACTATCTACCATCCTTTGAATATTCAAACCGTTATGAACCATGGTGTTGATGCGACTGTGATACAGGTATGCATTCAGATTACCCATATGACCCGATTGTACAATATTTCCTACGACTCTGGCATTGAGCAGTTGAAATTCAATGGTCGTGAACGGGTCACCCACAGCCACGTTCTGAAAAGTGACGTCACCGCTTATAATGGCGCCGTCCGTGTAGTTGGTATGCGTACTGACGGACGTGCCGTCATTAAACGTTCCTATAACCGTAACAGGACGAGCATCAAATGCAGGTCCTTGAACCAGATAGACATCTTCTGCAGCCTGACTTGTCTGGATCGTGACATTCCGGGGAATGGAAGAAGCGAAGTTGGCCAGATCCGAATTTCCGAGTTGCCAAGGGCCAATTCCCAGAATTTGCACATGTCTTGCAGGAGGAATAACAATGTCTTCATTGAAGGATGAATTGCCGGCAATAAGAATAATCAACCGGGCTCTCATGCCAAAAGTAACCGCAAGAGGGCTGTTCGTGGCTGCGTCGATAGCAGCCTGTAGGGAGTTGAATGGATCAAAGGGTGATCCGGTACCTGGTCCTGGAGCGCTGGAGTCAGCCCAGTAGATCGTCTGTCCCCACTCGAAGTCGGGAGTGCCACCTTCGGCACCCAGCAATTCAGAAGTTACCAGTCGATGGGCAGCGACCAATTGTCCTGTGGCATTTTTGCCCCACATGGAAACGTCGGTTAAGCTCTCCGCCAAGCCACTGGTAGTGAAAATAAATTCGAAGCCATCCAAGTCTGCATAATAACTCTTGGTGAAGACTTCATTGGGCGCAAGCGAGATGGATTCCAGTACATACAAGGTCCGCGTTCCGTTTAGCACATATCCTTCGATAAGAACAGTTGAGGCGTTGACTGGATCTTCGTTATCAATCTTGACAGTAACCGATTGGGTGAGTCTTGATCCGGATACCAGATTGTTCTCAATGGGCCCGGATGAGATTGTGGCCATCTGATTTCCTCCCCTTTTTTTATAGAACTAGTTCATTCGAAACAATACGATGTGCGGTGACGATTTGCCCGGTGCTGTCTTTTCCCCACACTGAAATTTCAGTTGATGCAGCTGCGCCTCCACCCGTTGTGAATACATATTCGTATCCATCCAGGTTGGCATAGTAGGTTTGAGAGAAGACTTGCCCGGGGGTCAGATTAACGGATTGCAGCACATATAAGGTCCTCGTTCCATTCAGGAAATAACCTTCAATGAGTACATTGGACGTATTGATGGAATCTGTGTTGACCATTTTGATGGTGACCTGTTGTGTAGGCCTGCTGCCACCGGAGAGGTTGTTCTCGATCGGGCCTGTAGAAAGGACTGCCATAGGTCCAACTCCTTTTTTATGAATGACTTTTTCTGAGAAAAGCTAGAATAGCATATGCTAGAATTGACAAAAGCGTTTGGACAGAGGGATATATGTACTGAATGAAAAGGAGGAACTGAATCTTCTGTCCAAAGGGGATATATGTTTTCATGCTTTTTTTATTTCGCTTTCAGCTTCTATTAAGGTAGCAGAGGTAAGATAAGTCTTGTAAACCCCTTCTCGTGTTAAATAGATGTGTGACTGACCCCGCCGGGCGCCGGTGGGGTATTTTTTTGTTTTATTTTCAAATAAACAAAACTAAACAAAAATAAATAAAAGGTTATTTCTGTGTTTGTTATTGACTACCAAAGATAAACAAAGGTATAATGAATGTGAAAAAAGGAACTTACTATGTACGTGGCAAGCCATATTATTTTCAATATAAGGAGAGATTGATCATGAACGTGACCCTTACCAATGAAACAACGCAGGCTGCAGGTTTCCATATCCCATTTGTCCGTGAGATGGCTGAGATTACACAACATATGTGGAAAAATGGCTGGGATGAGCGTAATGGCGGTAATGTCAGCTATCTGCTGG
The DNA here is from genome assembly GCF_000517905.1 of Paenibacillus sp. FSL H7-689. NCBI lineage: Bacteria > Bacillati > Bacillota > Bacilli > Caryophanales > Paenibacillaceae > Paenibacillus > Paenibacillus sp. FSL H7-689. Next base: position 50,346 of record NZ_ASPU01000016.1, on the reverse strand, counting down.
AGGAAGAGGAAGTTGCCCAATATATCGATATCCATCATGTGATTCGCAAGATCAAACCGGCATTTTCGGTGCAGGAGCTGGCAGGTAAATATTTTATCGTGACCGCATCGGGCAAATATTTCAAAAATGTACTCGCTGATCCGGAGAGTAATCTAGGGTTGCTGCGTGTATCGCAGGATGGACAGGAGCTGGAAGTGCTCTGGGGATTGAAGTCGGGGGCGAATCCAACAAGTGAGTTGCCTACACATTTCATGAGCCATATCGAACGTTTGAAATTGGACCCGAACCACCGGGTTGTCATGCACAACCATGCCACTCACGTATTGGCTATGACTTTTATCCACGAATTGGATGAAGCAAAATTCACGAAGACGCTCTGGCAGATGTGCACGGAGTGCGTGGTTGTATTTCCGGATGGAATTGGCATTATTCCATGGATGATTCCTGGATCAAACGAGATTGGACGCGAAACGGCTGAGAAAATGAAAGAATACCACGCGGTCATCTGGCCGCAACATGGCATCTTTGGAACAGGAACAACGATTGACGAGGCATTTGGTCTGATTGAGACGATCGAGAAGGCAGCCCAAGTGTATATGCTGGTCGCTGGTCACGAGATCCGGCAGAGAATTACAGATGAGCAGCTGACCACACTGGCACAAGCGTTTGGTGTTACCCCTCGTCCCGGAATTCTGGGCAGATAAAATAGTCAACGCATAGATCAAGGAAGTGGTCTTTGGTTCAATGAACCAAAGGCCATTTCCTTTTTTTTGACGAACAATCGTCATTTTGGTTCAAAAAAGTTCAAATTGCTGAACAAGAATGGCTTTGTTATCGATTATTGAATCGTAGAATGCATTATCACGCGCTGGCGAAATTCGGGTGAAATGACGTATTGTCAACGGCTCTGCGATTTTGCATAATAACAATGCTTCACAGATGAGAGACGGAAGGAAGTTATGATCATGCTTGGCAAAATGAAGAGAATCTTAATAGGCAAGCCCATGAAATCGGCTGAACTGGATGGAGAAAAATTGGGGAAGTGGAAGGCGCTCGCCATCCTGTCCTCGGATGCCCTATCCTCCGTTGCCTACGGTACGGAACAGATTTTGCTGGTGCTCGTTGCGGCCGGATTCGCCGCCCTGTGGTACTCCGTTCCGATTTCCATCGCCGTGCTGGGATTACTCGTCATTTTAATTTTTTCCTATCGCCAGACGATATTTGCTTATCCAACAGGGGGCGGCGCTTATATCGTAGCCAAGGATAACCTGGGTACAACATCCAGTCTGATTGCCGGAGGATCTCTGCTGGTCGATTATATTCTGACCGTTGCGGTAAGTTCGTCCGCAGGGACGGATGCGATTACGTCGGCTTTTCCTATGCTGCATGACTACAGTGTTGTGATTGCTCTGATTATGATTGTTTTTCTAACGATTATGAATTTGCGGGGAGTGACGGAGTCAGCGTCTGTGCTGGCGATCCCCATTTATCTATTTATCTTTTCGATTGCGGTGCTAATTATCTCGGGCGGAATCAAATTTCTTGCCGGGGGGATGGAAGCAGCTGCACCAGAATTCGGAACTAGTCTATCCCATGTGAGTATGTTTCTGTTATTAAAAGCATTCAGCTCCGGTTGTTCGGCCTTGACTGGCGTGGAAGCGGTAAGTAACGCAATCCCGAACTTCAAGCAGCCTGCTGAGAAAAATGCCGCGGGTACATTACTGCTCATGGGTTGTATATTGGGAGCCATGTTCATCGGCATCACCTTACTGGCTTATGGGTACGGAGTGAAGCCTGATCCCAAAGCAACGGTCATTTCCCAGATTGCTGAAGCGACGTTTGGCAGGGGCACGATGTATTTTATCATCCAGGGTGTAACGGCACTGATCCTGTTCCTCGCAGCCAACACAGCTTATTCGGCTTTTCCGCTGTTATCCTTCATGATGGCAAAGGATAAATACATGCCGCATGCATTTATGGTCAGAGGAGACCGCCTTGGTTTCTCAAACGGGATCATTTTCCTCAGTGCGATGTCTGCGCTGCTGGTGGTCGGGTTCAAAGGAAATACGGAAAGCCTGATTCCGCTCTATGCGGTAGGGGTGTTCATTCCATTTACCCTGTCACAGCTCGGTATGATGATTCGCTGGATCAAAGTCAAACCGTCTGGCTGGCAGATGAAGTTGCTGGTCAATACCGTCGGTATGCTGACTACATTATCGATTACCCTGATCTTTATTTTCACCAAGTTCACGCAGACATGGGTCATCTTTATCTTTTTGCCGGTCGTTGTTTATGTATTCATGCGTATTCACCGTCACTATTGCAACATCGCCGATGAGCTACGTATTGATATTCAGGTTGATAAGCCAGCCAAAAAAGGTAATACCATTGTCATTCCTGTTGCAGGCATTACCCGGGTCGTCATGAATACGATCAGTTACGCCCAGACGATGTCGGATCACGTGGTCGCACTTTACATTGGCTTCGATGATGAGGCGATACGCAAGATGGAGCAGAAGTGGGAGGAGTGGAATCCAGGTGTTCGTCTGGTCGTGATCAAATCGAGATACCGTAGCATTATGGGGCCGCTCAAGAAATTCATTGATACAGTAGAGTGGAAAACGGCTGAGACCGATCACATCACTATATTGATTCCGCAATTCATCACCAAGCACTGGTGGCAAAATGTACTGCACAACCAGACCAGTTTTATGATTCGTGCTTATCTGATTAATTACAAAGACGTGATTGTCACAACGGTGCCATATCATCTTAATCGTTAACTCGAACGGTTAATCGCTTTAACCCGTTTGGAATATTTACAGATTATTGTAAAATGAGTCGCTTTTATTAATAAGCAAACGTTCATATTCCATTTACACATCAAACCGCAGGGACATCTCCAAACAGGGGAGTTCTTGCGGTTTTTTGTCATGAAATCCGGTTTGGATACCGCTTTCGAATGGATGCACATTTCCGTAAAGTCCCTTGTCCATGATTAACGTTACGTTGATTCAGAATGAATTTTGCTGTGACATTCGACTCTTACACTAGATAACGTGGTGCTGAAGTTGATCTAACATTTCACACACACACTGAATGCGTGAAACAAGGGGGAAGAAAATCCGATGAGTGAGCTTGATAACCGGATCAGCCTGCCCGCCGCCAAACGGCGCGTATCCGGTACGAGTGAGCGCCGGACAGTCTCGCTGCGTCTGCAGCGAATGCGGGAGAATCTGCTGGCCTATGGTTTCCTGGCACCATCGCTGCTTTTGTTTGCAGTGTTTCTGTTTTACCCGATGTTTAAGTCCGTGTACCTGAGTCTGCATTCCACAGATCCGACGGGGCAGATTGCGGCTTATGTAGGACTGGATAACTTCAAGGCCGTGTTCCAATCAGGACTGTTCATGCAAGGGATGAAAGTGACATTACTATTTGTACTGTTTACAGTGCCTACGGGCATGCTGGCTGCTCTGATTCTGGCTGCACTGACCCACAACCGGTTCAAGGGAATGCGTGTGTTCCAATTTGTATTCTCTCTGCCCGTGGTGTTATCCGTGGGTTCGTCAGCGGTGATCTGGAAGTTTCTGTTCCATCCGACCCTGGGCATGCTGAATTATCTGCTTGGCAAAGTAGGTATTGACCCAATTCCTTGGCTTACCAGCCCGGATTGGGCATTGATCTCGATTTCCATCATGACAATCTGGATGAACCTTGGATTCAACTACATTATTCTATCCAGTGGTTTGGCAGGCATCCCGGATGAGATCTACGAGAGCGCCAAGATTGACGGTGCAGGACCATTGCTGACGTTTCGCAAAATTTCGATGCCGCTACTGTCACCAACGTTATTTTTTGTTACGGTCGTATCGATCATTGGTGCTTTTCAATCGTTCGGTCAGATCAACATTCTAACCCGGGGTGGCCCGATGGACAGTACAAATGTTTTTGTATATTCCATCTATCAGGAAGCCTTTGTTAATTTCCGCTTTGGTACAGGTAGTGCGCAGGCACTGATTCTGTTCGTGGTGATTATGTTGCTGACCCTGATCCAGTTCAAATGGGTAGAAAGGAAAGTGCATTACCAATGAGTGCGACATGGACCAAAACGCTGTTGTATGTATTACTGACGATCTGTGCAGCGCTTGTGCTGTATCCGGTGATGTACACCTTTTTCATGGCCGTCATGACGCCGGAAGATGCGAGCGCTTATCCGCCACATATCATTCCAAATTCCATCGATCTGTCCAACTTTAGCGAAGTATTTGATATTGTTCCGATCGGTCGATTTATCGGCAATACCTTTCTTGTCGCAGGACTGACAACGCTTGGTCAATTGATTACAGCGAGTATGGCAGCCTATGCTTTTGCGAAAATGCAGTTCAAAGGCAAAAACGTCATCTTCAGCATGTTTGTCGCAACGATGATGATTCCATGGGAAGTGACGATGATCCCCAACTACCTGACAGTTCGCAGTTGGGGCTGGCTAGATAGTTACCAGGGGCTTACCGTGCCGTTTCTGGCAACGGCGTTTGGTACATTCCTACTGAGACAGTTCTTCATGCAGCTACCCAAGGAACTATTCGAGGCAGCTAGGATCGACGGTTGTGGTCATATTCGCTATTTCATATCGCATGTCTTGCCATTGTCCCGTCCGGCACTTGGAACACTGGCAATCTATTCATTCTTAGGCATGTACAATTCGTATCTCTGGCCGCTGCTGGTGACAAACACACCGGAAATGAGAACCGCACAGATCGGGATCTCGATGCTGGAGTTCCAGGAATCCACAGCGTGGAATCTGGTATTTGCCGGAACAGCCATGGTCATTCTACCATCCTTACTGTTATTGATCTTCGGGTTGAAACAGCTTGTCCGCGGAATGGCCGCAGGCGCGCTAAAGGGGTAGGGAGAGAAAGTTTTACAACTATTTAATTGAAGTGGAAGCTCTGAAGGTTTTGATCTAAAGATTTTAATTTAGAGGTTTTGAATTAAACCTTGTATCTTCTTACAAGGTCCACGGTTTGGATACCAGGAGCGAATAAAATGAGGCTCGTGCTTCAAATAAAATGTTGAAATGAACGACGGTAGTAGTGGAGGGGACGAAATCGATTCTGAAGAAGCAAAGCGTTCGCCTTTATCCCCGGATTTTCCCCTTTGAGAGGGGGAATGAGAAAAATCCGGGGATAACAGCGATCAAAAGAACGATTCGTAACCGTAACGGCCACACCGCGTCATCCCCAAGATTTTATTGTACGCGAGCCATATAAAAGGAGAGCGATTTCGTTTGAAAAAAAGAGGAACATTCGCATTAATGCTGGCTGCACTCATGTTGGTCATTTCCGCTTGTGGAACAAAAGCTGAAACAAGTAGCCCGGCAAGTGGAGCACAAGCAGAAGCGGCCGCAGCTGAAACAACACAATTGACGTGGTGGCATTCCATGTCTGGCGCTGGGGAGAAAGCCATTAACCAACTCGCTTCCGATTTTAACGCTAGCCATCCCGACATTCAGGTGAAACCCATCTATCAAGGGAAGTACGATGAAAGTCTGAACAAACTCAAAGCATCCATGGGCTCAGACAGCGGTCCAGACATTATCCAAGTCTATGAGATTGGTAGCAAGTTCATGATCGATTCGGGCATGATTACGCCAGTACAACAGTTCATCGACAAGGATCAGTTCGACCTGTCCCAACTGGAGCCAAACATCATCCGATACTACACCATCGATGGCAAATTGAACGCCATGCCGTTTAACACATCCAACCCGATCCTGTATTACAACAAGGATATGTTCAAAGCAGCAGGTCTGGACCCGGAGAACCCGCCGAAGACGTATGAAGAGTTTGAGCAAGCAGCAAAAGCACTGGCGAAAGACGGTAAGCCAGGTGCATCCATGGCGATCTACGGCTGGTTTATGGAACAGTTCTTTGCAAACCAGAATGCAGATTATGTAAACAATGGAAACGGAAGAAATGAAGCAGCTACAGAGTCTCTGCTGAACTCCGAAGCTGGAGTGAAGACTTTAACGTGGTGGAAAAAGATGATTGATGAGAAGACCCTCTCCAATCTGGGACGTAGCACAGACGATACAACAGCAGCATTTACCGCTCAGCAAATCGGTATGACTCTTGATTCCACAGCTGGCCTGCGTAAAATCGTAGAAGGTTCAGGTGGCAAGTTTGAACTGGGAACAGGCTTCCTGCCTCGTCCAGCGGATGCCAAAGAAGGCGGCGTTGTAGTGGGTGGAGCGAGCTTGTACATCATGAATAACAAATCGGAAGCGCAACAGCAAGCGGCGTGGGAATTCATCAAGTACTTGGCTACACCAGAGGTACAAGCGAACTGGAGTGTTGCGACAGGATACTTCCCTATTACGACAGCAGCCTACAATGAGCAAGTATTAAAGGATAATATGGCGAAGTACCCGCAATTCCAGACAGCAGTCGATCAATTGCACGCTTCCGCCGATTCGACAGCAACATCAGGGGCATTAATGGGTGTATTCCCGGAAGCCAGACAACTTGTCGAAGGAGCGATTGAAACGGTCCTGAATGGACAAGGTACACCACAGGAAGCACTGGATGCAGCAGCTAAACAAATTACAGACAAGATTGCGCAATATAACAGCACGGTGAAGAAATAATTTAATTCATATCAGTGTTGAATGCAGTGATTAAGCTGCATTCAATTTTTTTGTTTTACTAAAAAGAAAGACTAACATTTTTTGTTAATGATTCCGAAAATAGAATAGGAAGCTGAAAGGGGTATCCCAATACATGGATTCATGAAAAGCAATGGACAATATTAAAAATAAGAAGGAGTACAAGTGAATGAAAAGAGTAACGGTTCTAATGATGGCATTTATGTTGTTGTTTGTTTCAAGTGTTTATGCAGAGGAACTTAAAGTTAAAAATATTGAACTCATCCCTAATACTACAGTTTCGGTCGGTTCTAAGATTAATCTTAATATAGTTGTTGTGTATGATGACGAAAATTCAATACATAGCGATAACGATCCATACTACAGAAGAAATACAGGTCTTACAAAAACAGATTATACGATCAGTGAACCTCATATACTTCAAGTGCTGAGCACTGGGATGGTAAAGGTAATAGGTGTAGGTTCTTCAACAATTACTGTTAAAGTCGAAAATGTTGAAAGATCAGTTACTATTTCAGGTAGTTTGGATGAAGCAATTGATGGAGGATACATAAAAAATGGTGTGACTCTTGTTCCGATGAAAGAGGTATTTAAGGCACTGGGAGGGAGTGTTAGTTACATTGCTCAACAGGACGCCTTCGAGATTAAAGTTGGTTCTACCAAACTAACTCTCCCGAAAACGGGAACAAAAGCAACGTTAAATGGAGAGCCATTAACTCTCAAGTCCCCGCTGCTTGTTCAAAATGGCGTAACTTTGTTTCCTGCTTCAGTTCTCTCAGATGCTCTGGATGGAACTGTGACTTATAACTCTAAAGCTAAGCAGATGCAAGTATCCATTGGTAAAGGTAAAATGACTATTAATATTGAACAACCTCAAAAACAAAACAGTGTAACAGGAACAACTCCAACAAAAGGGAAACTTTATGCTGTGCCAGCTACTGGAGATATGAAAGGGTGGAGCATTCTCAAGGGTCATCCTTACGAAAAAAGCATCCGTGTGTACTTCAAAATCAATGGGTCAAATGTACAAATATATACTAAGGATATAAGGAAGGTAGATCTGAATAAAAAAGTAACATGGACCGATTTAGAGGGGAAAAAACACACAAATACGGTAAAACAGTTGTATACTGTTTTTGGGGAATTAAGTAATGAATATACTAGTGACATACTATATAAAATGTTTGGAAAAACATATTCAGACTGGATCGGGTCAACTTCACTGAATGCAGATCGATACGTTGACCAATACTTGGAGCAACAAGGATTAATTGAACCCTATGGAAGTAATATTACTTTGACACCAGACACAGAAGTGTATTGAAAACCGTCTGTAACATTTCGAAAAGGTGAAATTAGTATCATTTTTCATATTTTGTATTATCCCACAAGAAAGTCTCTGAGAGTAATTGGAGATGTTCTTGTGGTTTTTTTTAACATTCTATTAACTCATACTGATTTTGCGCTTAATAGTTCTCTTTTATACTCAGTTAATGTTGTGATCTAAAGTGATCCGTACATATCGTTTTATCATGTGAAAATGCATGTCTCAAGACTCAGGTTTTAGTGGGTTTAAAGAAATGAGTACTGTTACTAAATGTCGAATTCGTATATATATTCAGTATAAATGTCAATTTAATTGACGTTAAGTAACCGTATATCTAACATTTATATAACTTTAATAGGCTTAATAACGTGTTTTTAGTTAAAAGTTAGTACTATTTATTCATTATTATAGAGGTTAGTTTAGAAAATGTGATATGAGTGTTCTATTTTCTTTCATAACGAAGAAATATTGTTTACACGAGTCTGTTATTCAGTTATCTTATATTTGAACTAATGTACAAGCTGTCTGAACAAATGATTGCCAAGTTGAAAACATGGGGGTAGGACGAATGAACAACAAGCAAGTGAAACGTTGGGCACAAGGGTTTCTGGTTTTCGTTCTTGTCGTTACAGGTGCGGCACCAATAGGTGGATTAAGTAGCACCGCATATGCTGATGAGGAAAGTGTAGTAGCGGAAGAGCAGCACATAAGTGATCAGGAGACCTCCATACCGAATACTGTCCCAACTGAAGAATCGTCAGACCTCGAGGGGACAGAGTCACCAACTAACGAAGATGGTGATTTTGATGGAACTGAAAGTGAAGAACCAGTTGAGACGGATAACTCAGAAGTACAGGAAGCAGACGAGACTGGAATCATATCCATTGCTGATGCGAGAGTCCTTGCACCAAATACAAATGTAGCCGTTTCAGGTGTCGTAACGTACAGTGAACTCTCCGGAGAATTCACGAATTATTATATCCAAGACGAAGAGGCTGGCATTGTAGTCCGAGCGAAAAATCAAGTTGACGTGGGGGATCGCATTGAAGTGTATGGTCCAATTACCCACTACAGCGGACTCGTCCAGATCGAGAAGGATAAGTCAGGTTTTACCGAAGGATACATGAAGGTAACTGAGCAAAATGTAACACTCCCCGAACCCAAAAATATGGTGTCTACAGACTTTGTCAGACCAGCAGACCAAAGTAATAAAGGTCCGGGAGAAAAGTATGAGGGAATGTTTGTCGAAGTAAGAGATATTCAGGTAACAAGGGGCAGTAGTTCGACGTTTTACGCTACGGATAGTCATGGTGCTGAGATGACGATTTATGCCAAAAACTCTCCTACCGCGCTAACTGTTGGCAAAACCTACGAATATGTGCAGGGTGTTCTGACCTTCAACAGTAATTACGGATTAGAGCTTTTGCCTAGAACAGCCGCAGATATTGTAGAAAACAGCCTGTCTGTGATGGCAAGTGTTCCATCTGGCGGGATTCCCCGGAACAATGAAGTCACATTAACCTCTCCAGCCAAGAGTGCAGTTGTACATTACACGACGGATAATACAGAGCCTACTTCTTCTTCCGCCGTGTATAGTAGTCCAATAGTGATTGATCAAGACATCGTAATCAAGGCTGTTGCCATTCTTAATGGACAATCCAGTGCAGTGTACACCTTTACGTATCAAATACTTCCTGATAAAGAAAACGTGCGTATCCATGATATTCAGGGGGCAGGACATACCTCTGTTTTTAACGGATACGATGTTAAGGATATTGAAGGTATTGTTACCTCTGTCAGTACAAGCAGTTTTTACATGCAAGAGCTTCCGGGCGAGATGGACGATGATAACCGGACATCCGAAGCCATTCAGGTTTATAAACCAAGTCATGGAGTTATCGTTGGCAATCAGGTGAAGGTATCTGGGAAAGTTGCGGAATATGGGGCGGTTAACGAATTAACCACCACGCAGATTACGGCGAGTGCCATTGTAAAAGTAATAGATAAGGTAGATCTACCTGCACCTGTGAAGTTGGGTGTCAATGGACGTGTAATTCCAACCGTCATTGACTCAGACTCTTTTGCAGAATTTAATCCCGAGACGGATGCTATAGACTTTTTTGAAAGTTTGGAAGGCATGCGTGTTGAACTGGAAAAGCCTGAAATTATAGGTCCTTACTCCAGTCAACCGGGTCTGGCCGTTGTTGTGGATAATGGTGAGAATAATCCACTTCGCACACCTAACGGTGGTGTTATTCTGACCGATAACAAGAAAGATATGAATGAGAGTGATCTCAATCCGCAGCGTCTATTTATCGGCAAGAAACCTTCCAAAGCAGTAAAAACAGGCGATAAGTTGGATGGTAATGTAGTCGGAGTAATGACCTACTCTAGTGGAAATTTCAAGGTGAGTCCTGAAGGGAATTTACCAGCAGTTATCCCGGGAGAAACGAAACAAGCGACTACTTCCATTGAACAAGCGGCAGATAAACTGACCATTGCTACGTTTAATGTGGAGAACTTCAGCAAAAAAGATTCAACACGAGCCAATAAAATCGGTAAAATCATCGTGGATAATCTGAACACGCCAGACATCATTGGCATCATGGAAGTTCAGGATAACGATGGCGATGCCGACACGGGCACAACAGCGTCCAATGAGAGTTTTCAGACGCTAATTGATGCAATCAAAACGAACAACGGACCAACATATCGATATAGTGAGATTTCTCCGGAAAATAACAAGGATGGCGGGGCACCTGGTGCCAATATTCGTGTAGGGTTCCTTTATCAGCCGAACCGTGTATCGTTGGCTAATGGTATCGGAAAAGGAAATGCTACGACAGCGATCACAGTCAAAGCTGATGGCAGTCTCTCCAATAATCCGGGTCGTATTGCACCAGGGGACGAGGCGTTCGCCAGCTCCCGCAAACCGCTCGCCGCTGAATTCGAATTCAATGGTAAACGTGTAGTGGTGATTGCCAACCACTTTAATTCCAAAGGTGGAGACCTGAAACCTTTTGGAAGTATACAACCTGCCACTCGGAGCAGTGAAGTTCAACGTGCGAAGCAAGCTGCATTGGTGAATGGGTTTGTGAAAGAGTTACTGAACAAAGACCCTGAGGTGAATGTCGCCGTTCTCGGTGATTTCAATGACTTCCAATTCTCGGATACTTTGAACATTGTTGAAGGTAATGAACTGGACAACCTGGTAAACGAACTACCAGAAAATCAGCGGTATTCCTACATCTATGATGGAAACTCCCAGACACTGGATCACATTTTGGTGAGTAAAAATCTAACTGAGACGGCAGCCATCGAAGTAGTACATGTGAATGCCGATTTTGAGACAGCAGATGGACGAGTGAGTGACCATGATCCACTGCTTGCACAATTGAGTATTGGAGATCCAGTAGAAGAAGGGGACTTCAACCTGCGCGTACTGCACACGAATGATACGCATGCGCATCTGGATAACATCCCGCGCCGAGTATCGGCAATTAAGGAAGCACGTAATGATAATACCCTAGTGCTGGATGCAGGGGATGTATTCTCTGGTACATTGTACTTCAATCTGTTTAATGGTCTGGCTGATCTGGAGTTCATGAACATGATCGGATATGATGCGATGACCTTTGGTAACCATGAGTTTGATAAAGGTCCAAGCGTACTGAAAGCATTTATTGAAAAAGCAGAGTTCCCGTTTGTGAGTGCTAATATTGATTATTCAAAGGATACGAGTTTGAGCGGTTTGTACAACAATAACATCGGTGATCCGGGTGAGAAAGCTGAAATCTATCCGGCGATTATTACGGAAGTGAATGGTGAGCGAGTCGGTATTTTCGGACTGACAACACCTGACACGGTATCTCTTTCTTCACCAGGAGATGACTTGAAGTTTGCAGATTACAAGGCAAGTGCACAAGCAACTGTACAAATGCTGCAAAATGAAGGTATTAATAAAATCATTGCTTTGACTCACCTTGGCTACTCTGAGGATCTGAAATTAGCTGAAGCTGTAGAAGGAATCGACATTGTGGTAGGTGGTCATTCACACACCATTCTGAACGCACCAGTTTTGGTGGATACCCATGCGGACCCAACTTTGGTTGTGCAGACTGGGGAATATGACGTTTCTATTGGTCAATTGGATGTTACGTTTGATGAAGCAGGTATATTGAAAAAGTGGAACGGCAAATTGCTGAGTCTGGATGCGAAAGATGCTGCCAACCAATTCATCTATGATGATGATGTGGAAGCCGCAAACAAGCTGAAAGAATATGCGCCTCAGTTGGAACAGTTCAAGAAAACTATTATCGGTAGAACAAATGTCTTCCTGGATGGAGAACGGGGCACTGTGCGGAAACAGGAAACCAATTTAGGAAACCTGATGACAGACGGTATGCTGGAGAAAGTGAAATCCATTGTACAGGAAAATGACGTCAAAGGATACGTAGCGATCCAGAACGGCGGTGGCATTCGTGCTTCATTCCAGACAGGTGATATTACGCTGGGTAATCTCCTGACTGTGATGCCGTTCGGTAATAACCTGTCTGCGTTGAAAATGACAGGCAAGGAAATCACAGCCGCGCTGGAAAATGGCGTTAGTGGTGTGGAAACGGGAGAAGGGCGCTTCCCACAAGTGGCAGGCATGCGTTTCTACTACGATTCCACGAAACCAGGCGAGAAAATTGATGCAACGACCAATACCGTGACCCAAGTGGGTCAACGTGTGGTCAAAGTTCAGATTAAGAATGCAGATGGTACGTACTCGGATATCGATCCGAACGGGTACTATATCGTCGCTACCAATTCATTCATGGCTAACGGCGGAGACTTCTATCGTGCTATGAGAACAGCGAAAGATGATAATCGATTCTACGAATTAAATCTGGTCGATTATGAAATCTTCCATGAACATCTAGACCGTGTAGGTAATGTGAATCAAGTGACGGAAGGACGCAGCACGGATCTGAAAGGTACGCCACTTCCGGGGGACGGAAATGGAAGCAATCCTGGTAATGGTGGCGGCAATAATGGAAGTAATCCGGGCAGTGGTAACAGTGGTGGAGGGTCTACAACACCTACTCCGCCTGTAACTCCAACCACACCAACCAATCCTACAAACCCAACTACGCCAACTGTTCCGGGTAATGGAGGAAACCCTAATCCAACTACTCCGGTCGTAGACCTGAAGGACATCGGAAATCACTGGGCGGCGGCTGCCATTGGACAGGCCATTTCCCGGGGAATTGTGAACGGATATCAGGATGGTAATTTCCGTCCGAATGCACCAGCCACACGCGCCGAATTCATTGTTATGTTGGGCAGAGCATTTGAACTTCCAGCCAGCAACAAGGCATTGACGTTTAAGGATGCTGCCGGGATACCTGCATGGGCACAATCCTTTATTGCTCAGGCAGTGGATCTAGGCATCATTAGTGGGTATACGGATGATACGTTCCGTTCATCGGGCAAAGTATCACGGGTAGAGATGACAGTTATGCTTGTCAGAGCACTCGGCCTCCCGGTACAGTCGAATCCGGCACTGACTTTCGCAGACGCAGATAAAGTACCGGCGTGGGCTGTTCCATATATCGCTGCTGCATATGATGCAGGACTGGTGAAGGGAACAGGGAAAAATATGTTTAACCCCCTCGCTGAAGCAACACGTGCTGAAGTGGTAACCTTGTTATTGTCAGCAAGCGAGTTGCAAAAACAATAAAACGCATGATACAGACGGTTTAAAACAGCTTGCAGACTTCCATCTGCAAGCTGTTTTTTTCTAGGGCGTGTCTGAAAACTCCGAAGGAAGTAGATTTTGCCGAATTTTCGTTCCAAGCAAGGAAGTTTTCTGCAGGCGTGCCGGGGCACGTCAAGGGAAAGGGACGCAGCAGGGTGCGAAAAGGCGGTGAAAGATGCACTTCAGCGAGTTTTGAGATACGCCCAATTAATGCCTGTTAATTTTCACCAAGTGAAGGTATAGTAGACAGGATTATATTGAAGGAGTGTTGACGAGATGCAAGATCAACCCGTTTTAATCGCACTATTTGCCATAGCGGCAGGAATTTTTAGTTTGCTTGGTGGTATCAACAATTGGGACTGGTTTATGAAGAGTTTTAGAGCAGGGATTTTTGTAAAGACTATTGGACGGCAGGGCGCAAGAGTGGTATATGGTATTCTCGGTGTAGTCATGATTGCCATTGGTGTACTATTGTTGCTGATTGGTAAAGTGTAGGATAGAAAACAAAAGAGAAGAGAAGAATTTGCAGATCCTGAGTACATAATTCAGTTTCACAGCCTTTAATGTAGAAGGTAACGATTAGTACGTTTAGCTTTATGCTTGAGATTTTCGAAGTTAGTTAGGATGTGGAGATTAGCTTTTTAAAATGTCTTGAAGCCCAAGCCTTTATACCCTGGGGAAAGGGAGACCATTTTCTAAGGAACTCAGGACGCCTTATTTCGCCTTTAGCTCTTCTTTTTACAAAGTAAGGAATATCAGACACGTTATTTTCTGGAATCCCCGACAAAAACACAGCAAACGACTGTTTTATTCTGATATAGCGTGTCTCAGATTCTTTAGATTTCTGGAATCACTTCATATCCTTGAATAAGACGTCTCCGATTCGTTAGCGCTTGTATTTGCTCTGCTCTAACCGTGAGTGAGTATTCTACTCCTGATCCTATCCAGAGCGAAGCTTTTCATTAAAAGGGAGAAAATTCACTTTAACGGCACTTCAGGTACATTCAGGCTTTGATTAGGTTTGAAGACATTCCCAAGTAAAAGTTACACTCAAAAAGACCACCGAAAAATACCGGTGGTCTTTTTACCAAATTTAGGTTTATTCATCTCGATCTGGTTTAATTATCTTTTAAGTCTTCAACAGAGTTGATATCCATGTAAGTTGGAACAACAAGTCCTTGTTTGACTCCTGTCATGCTGACAGCGATATCTTCAATCTGGTCACCATATGTCTCCCAGTAGTCCCCATGTGTAAGCGGGAGCCAAACGGCTGGAGAAGCATCGATATCACCTGCCGCCAAGCCTGCCCACATGGGGCCAGCTTCGACTTGCAGTGCTTTGACTGTGTAACCCAGATCCGTCTCAAGCACATACTTCATCAGGTTGGTACTCGCAATTTCAGAGTCCCATGCAACATAACCGAGACGTAAATTGTCACCTTTAACCGGGGTTAACCCCTTGGTCCATTCTTCAATTTGGTCCGGATGTTTTTCTGCATAAGTCTTGGCAGCTTCTTCAGGCGAAACGCCCTTTTGAATGTCTACCATGATTTCACTCATTTGATCTGCAGTCCAATAAAAACGAGAGAAGAACTCATAGGCAACGGGATGATCTTCTTTGATTCCCTTACGTCCAACCGTGTGAACTTCCTCTGCATCGCCGAAAATTAAGTCGGGATCATCCAAATACTTCAGATCATACTGATTGAACATCCAGTGCGGAGTCCAACCCGTAACGATGATGGGTTCTTCATTTTTATAAGCTTTGTCCAATGATGCAGTCATTGCTGCTCCAGAACCTTCAATCAGATTCCAGTTAGACAATTCATAATGTTTAATGGCGTTTGCTGTGGCCTTCATCAGACCTGCACCCGGGTCAATACCAACAATCTGGTGATTAACCTCTTCGCCCACATTAGCACTTGCCGATGGAGTGGAAGAAGCTGCACCTGTCTCCAGATCTGCAATCGAATTGACTTCAGTCATGTACTTAGGAACCACGAGGCCTGTACGTACACCTGTCATATTAGCCCCCAGATCGTCCACCTGGTCTTTGTAACGTTCCCAGTAGTCTGCGTGTGTCAATGGCAGCCAAGCTGCTGGAGAGGCATCTACGTCGCCTGAGGCAACACCCGTCCACATTGGTCCGGCTTCGACTTGCAGAGCGTTAACTTTATAACCCAATTTGTTTTCCATCACATAT
This sequence comes from Paenibacillus sp. FSL H7-689, assembly GCF_000517905.1. Taxonomy (NCBI): domain Bacteria; kingdom Bacillati; phylum Bacillota; class Bacilli; order Caryophanales; family Paenibacillaceae; genus Paenibacillus; species Paenibacillus sp. FSL H7-689. The sequence continues at coordinate 34,410 of NZ_ASPU01000016.1, read as the reverse complement.
TTTAGCAAGTTCGTACTTGCGATTTCGGAATCCCAAGCCACATAGCTGAGTTTGAATGCATCACCGTTCACTGGAGTCAGACCTTTGGTCCACTCAGCAATCTGATCGGCATGTTTCTCAGCATAAGCTTTAGCTGCTTCTTCTGCGGATGTGCCATCTTGGATAGCAGTCATCATTTCACCCATTTCATCCGATGTCCATTGGAAACGGGACAGGAATTCAAACGCAACAGGGTGATCTTCTTTCAGACCTTTACGGGCGATGGTGTGAATTTCTTCAGCATCACCGAAAGATTTTTCTGGATCTTCCAGATATTTCAGATCATATTTGTTGAACATCCAGTGCGGAGTCCAACCTGTAATAATGATTGGATCTTCATTTTTGATCGCTTTGTCCAGCGTGGCCGTCATGGCTGCACCAGAGCCTTCAATCAGAGTCCAGTCAGTTAATTTATAGTCTTCGATCGCTTTTGCAGCAGACTTCATGATACCAGCCCCTGGATCGATACCAATAATCTGATAGTTCACTTCTTGACCTACAGCATTGGCTGCTGAATTGTTGCCACCAGCCGAAGTTGTGCCACCAACGAAGTATTGTGAGAAACCAGCTACAAGCACAAGGAATGTTGCCGCAGCAGTGATCCATGCTTTTTGCTTGGCTGTAATGCGTGAGGTCTTTTTGCGACCTGGCATAAATACATTTTGTGTAAAACGGTCCAGTACAATCGCGAGTACAACAACGGCCAGACCGGCTTCGAAACCTTTACCGATTTGAAGCTGTGTTACAGCACGATAGACTTCCGCACCAATACCTTGTGCACCAATCATGGATGCAATAACAACCATGGACAGTGATAGCATGATGGTCTGGTTAATACCGGACATCACGGTAGGCAAAGCGAGTGGAAGCTGTACTTTGAACAACTTTTGCATGGAAGTTGAGCCGAATGCATCAGCTGCTTCAACCAATTCGCCAGATACCTGTCTGATACCGAGGTGAGTCAGACGAATCGTTGGCGGAATGGCAAATATAACAGAAGCGATAACACCTGGAACGACACCTAGACTAAAGAATGTGACCGCAGGCAGCAAGTAGACAAATGCAGGCATCGTCTGCATGAAGTCAAGCAGCGGTGTAATGATACGCGCCGCAGTTTTACTGTATGCGAGCCAGATTCCGACAGGTACACCAAGCAGGATCGAAACCAATCCTGAAGTGATAACCAGGCCGAGTGTGTCCATCGATTGGGACCAGTATCCCAAGTTATCTACGAGCAAGAACCCGATAACCGTAAATAGTGTCAGTGGGAGTCGTCCTACGAGGAACGCAAGAACACCCAATATGGCAATGAACAGGAGTGGATGGGGCAGCATGAACAGCCCGGAGAAGAATCCAACTACTGCCTGAATAACAATAGAGATTACATTAAACAATCCGGAGAGCGAGGAGCTCATCCAGTCAACGATGGATTCAATCCACGATGCTAGTGGTATTTTGGGAATCATTCTCAAGTTCCTCCTTTACTGCAACTTCACCGCTAAGTGCACCCAGCAGGGCACCGCGGACGATAACACCTTGCAGACGGCCATTCTCACCAACAACAGCGAGCGGCACATGGGCTGAACTTACAATCTCGAACAATTCATGAATCAGGGTTTCAGGCGACACCGTCGGCCCGTCCGTGATCAGAATGTCATTTAATACTTTATTTTCGCGCATTGCACGGGTTGCATCTTCTGCAGTAATGACACCAAGCAGCTTCTTCGAACGGTCAATGACAAACAGATTAGAGACACCATTTTCGCGCATGAGTTCGAGGGCTACCCGAGGACCGCGGTCAAGTGTGATTGTCTCAGGGCGACGCATGACGTGAGCGGCAGTGAGGACCTTGGACAGATCCACGTCTTCGACGAAGCGGGCCACATATGAGTTGGCCGGTTGAATCATGATTTCTTCCGGTGTACCGATCTGCACAACTGCGCCGTCTTTCATGAGGGCAATACGATCGCCGATGCGCAGCGCTTCGTCCAAGTCATGGGTAATGAAAATAATGGTCTTTTTCATTTTATCCTGAAGCTCGATCAACTCATCTTGCATATCACGGCGAATCAATGGATCAAGTGCACTGAAGGCTTCATCCATCAGTAGTACTTCCGGGTCATTGGCAAGTGCACGCGCCAAGCCGACACGTTGCTGCATCCCGCCACTGAGTTCATCTGGCATTTTGTCTTCCCAGCCCTTAAGGCCAACCAGCTCAAGTGAGGTTTTTGCCTTCTCCCGGCGTACTTCCTTATCTACTTTTTGTATTTCCAATCCATACTCCACATTATCAAGAACGGTACGGTGCGGGAACAACGCAAACTTCTGGAAGACCATGCTAATCGTTTTCCGGCGCACTTCGCGCAATTGTTCTTTGTTCATCTTGCGTAGATCCTTACCATGGACCAGAATTTCTCCGGATGTTGGTTCAATCAGACGATTGAACATCCGAACCAGTGTGGACTTACCACTCCCGGACAGTCCCATAATAACGAAAATCTCGCCTTCCTTAATGTCCATGTTGACCCGGTTGACACCAACCGTTATCTGTTTTTCTTTGGCCAACTTTTCTTTACCCCAACCTTGCTCCAGTAATTGCAGACCTTGCTCGGTTTGGGGTCCAAACAATTTACTTACGTTTTTCACTTCAAGTATGGTCATGTTTTCACCCCTTCTGATGTGTTGTGCACTTCGAACGGCTTTCAGCATCCATAAGCCCATACACTTATGCGCCCAGCCACGAAATCCGGTAATTGTTGCTTCGCTTCCCGTCTTTCTGGGTAACGTTTTTAAGTCTAACAATACTTAACCAGTATATCAACCGAATAAACAGTACATAATGTTTGTACAGTAAAAACTGTACAAAGTTTTTCGTCCAAATACTCCGTCATTCTCCTTATTCTGGCTAATAAGGCAGCTTTACATTTGACATTGCTTTTCCTACAATAGAAAATGAGCTGAATTGAAGCTGAATTTTTTGGTTAAAAGATAGTCATAGGCAATTGTAGCCTGGTAAAGTTCCCATTTTCATACATTGGGTGAATGAAAGCCCTCTGGCATATATGATGTCCGGCCGAGTGCTTTCCCATGTAAGCAGGACTTTTAAAGTGTTGCAATTATTTCGCCAAAGACTGTGGAATGTTCAGAATGGAGGTTGCAAGCATGGGCTTGGACCATTTACAAGAGGAACAGCAGGCAACCGTGCTGAAGATTCGTAAGCGCGTCATTGAAGCCATTGGACGTAATATGGATCTTTACGGCGTTACGCTGTCGACGGGACACTTATATGGATTGCTATTTTTTGCAGACAAACCAATGACCCTTGACGATATGGGACGGGAAATGGAAATGAGCAAAACGAGTATGAGTACAGGTGTACGAACACTGCTGGATTTGAAAATGGTAAATAAAGTGTGGAGCAAGGGCTCCAGAAAAGACCTATATGAAGTGGAATATGACTGGCATCAGACGTTTACGGATTATTTTGCGATTAAATGGAGAAAAGCCGTGGAGAGTAACCTTCAGATTCTACGCAAATCAATTGAAGAACTGAATCGGTTAGTCGAAGGTCTGGATGAGCAGGCAGACGCTGAACTTATCCACATTCTGATGGAAGACAAACACAAAGTTTTGCAAGCGGAAGCATATTACAAATGGTTGGATCGGTTGATTGATACCATGGAAAATGAAGAGATATACAAGCTTGTTCCGAAGGAAGAGATCAAGGAACATTCATAATTACATGCAAAGGGCCCTTTCCGTTATAGGAGAGGGCCCTTTGGCCTGTGCAATATCTTACTGAATTATAATGAAGGAACACGATGTAAAAGATAATCTTGCCCATCGTATCGACCTATGTTCACATCTAATGTCCGATCAGACCTGCCTGAGGAAAGACTACAGACTGCTGAGTAATCTGTTCCAGTTCGTTCAGAATCTGCAACCGGCCACCCGGGGTCCAGCATAACCGTTGCCAGTTCGAAATATCGTGAACGTTACCATACAATACAGCAGGAGATCGATTCCATGATGCCGTTTGTTTCATGCGTCGGAACACCTTTTCACTGACAGGCTGAAGCGAAGCACGATGGATCAACAGGTAATCCGTGTCCAGCACAGGGATACTATCCGCTGCATACTCATTTCTGGAACTTTCGGGAGATACAAGCTGAGCAGGCTGAAGTCCCAATTCAGCATACAACAAGTGATTTAATGGATGCTCGCCAGTCCCTTGTACGCGAATGGACTGATTCGTAACCTCCATCAGAGCCAACCGTTTTTGTCCGAAATAGGGTTGCAGGTTCAGGCTTGCTTCAAGCTTGCGAAACTCAAGTTCTTTGAAATTCAGCAACGCTTGTTTCTCACGTCCGACCAGTTCGGCTATGCGAATATGGTTCTCTTTCCAGTCATCAGTGGACTCCAAGATGATGGTGGGTGCAATACTTTTCAGGCGATCATAATAGGGCTTGTGGTAAAAGTCACCGATGATCAAGTCTGGCTTTGCCTGCCGAAGTTGATCGAATTGTCTGGTTAATCGGCGTTCTTGTTCATATTCATCCGATTCTCGGTCAAACACACCTTCACCTTCCAGCACAGCTACCGGGCGCAGTCCAAGCGAGGCCAAGTTCTCATGGAATCCCATAATGGATGCTGTAGCTACGCGAAGTTGATCTCTTTTCATATATATGCTGGGAGCAATCCCCAAGGTTTGTTTGAATTTGCGGCTAAAATAATACTCATTACCATAGCCGACAGATACCGCGACGTCTTTGAGGATACAGGATTCCTCTGTCAGCTGTTTTTTGGCTTCGTTTATACGTAAACGATTCAGGTAATCGGTCGGTGACATGCCTTTGGCCTTCTTGAAACTGCGTGAATAAGAGCTGGGGGTGAGTCCAGCAATCTTGGCAAGCTGATCCATGCTGATTCCTTCACTCATGTAACGTCGCATATACATAATGCTGCGTTCCAAGGCAGGATCCACTTTCTCATGATTGGCTTCCAGCCGGTTCTCCGAGAGAAACTGCAGCAGCTCATGCAGTTGGCTATGTATGCTGATAAAATGATCCGGTTGAAGACCGCGATAGGTTTCATACAGTTGTTCCAAACGTAATACAGCCTGCTGCTCATGACGAACCAGCAACCTGCCTGTCTGCCAATCCAGCGGGAAGGCGGGTGATGAGGTCATTTTCCATTCACCGCGCACTTGCTGCAAACAAACCGTATCCATGCTTACCAATATACATTCGGTAACGTTCGAGCGTGCAGCGGCCTCGATGGTTGTTCCTGGCTTCAGTACAAACAAGCTGCCCGCTTGCGCCGTGTAGACTGTATCATTCAGGACCAGAACACCGTCTCCTTGCAAAATAAGACATAGCATGGGCCGTGACACCGTCTTGCCTTGCACACGGAAATTCTCCCCACGACGCACACGGCACATGGAGGAGAGGAGCGGTAGAGATGAGGTTTCAGCAATGAAGGGAAACTGTTCAGTCATACGGACCATCCTTTTGTCTTATTTTTCTTAATGATAACAATTATCATTCTCATATGGAAGATATTTTTGAAAAATAGTTTTCGACAACCAAAAAAGGACTACCAAGAGCCGTTATGGCTACAAGGTAATCCTTTTTGTTATGGACAAGTCCGTTGAATAGGCTATACGCCTGAATCAATAGGATATGTTAGTACGGTGTCACCAATAGAATATTGTCGAGGAATACGTCACTCATAACTTTTTTCCCTGTTCCACCGGTTTGCACGTGATACAAGCGATATTGATCTTTGGCATTGATGTAGAAGAGGCCCGCAACATCATCTCTGATATGGAATGCATCCCATTCGTCCCCGGTAAGTTTCGTTACCTTGAGAGCTGTATTGACCGAATAGAGTCCGTTGTTGCCCGAGATGTATGCTGCCGTAGATGTACCATTGGTCAATTGATTCGCCACATACGTTACATTTGTCAGGTTCAGGTTGGCAGACTTGGTCACTTTGTTGCCCGAGACCGTTTTGGCATAAGCCTTTTTGTCTGCATCAATAAGGACAACCTTGTCTGTACCTAAGGCACTTACTTCACGAACGCTTTTGTTATGAAGCTGAAGTGTTTTGGCTGAAGTGGTTAACGCAAACGCTTTGCCTTTGGCATAATTGTAATCCTTATTGCTGTCTAGAACGATTCCTTTGTTATACACGTAAAGATTGTTTCCCCAACCACCGGAATATACAGCATTCACATCCAGTTTGGCTTTGGGATTAACCGCGGTTGCTTTGCCAGTGTTGTATTTCACCTTATACATGACAACAGCATTGGTGGAGTAAAACTCCTCGTAGGGGTCTGTATTTACCATCAGTTGCAGTTCGTTTTTGGCTTGATTCGTAAAATAACGTCCTTCCACTGCGCCTGCGGCAATCCGCTGCACAGCTCCAGCACCGTTGGACGTTTTGGACACGATCCACGTGTTTCCATTAACCAACGCATTATAGTAGGCACGCCCTTTGGTTATCAGGAGGAAAGGGAAGTCGGTATCAGCCTTGTCAGCAATCTTGGTGACAGCTGAAGCGTCACTATTGCCATTCGCGCGATAAATGGTACCTGTAGCATCCAGATAATAGATGAATCCGTTATCCGTATAATAGCTGAGTACATCTGTAGCAAATGTCTCCGCCGCATCGCTGGACCCGTCATTCGGAACCCGAAGCAGGGTTGTGGAAGAAGCAGTCTGCGTGTAGTAGAGGTAAGAGCCTGCCTCGAGCAAGTCCACACCTTGGAAATCAATTAATACTTCTGTTGTATTGCTGCCATCCGCGGATACTTTGTACAAAACTCCGTCGGACTCATAATACACTGTGGATTGGCTGAGTGAAGCTGCCTGGGCTGAGGTTCCACCTCCCAATGTCACTGCTGCAATGATTGCAAATAACAGCAATGTACAGATGGTGCGTTGTACGTATGTATACCTTGTTTTCATTCGTTCATCGTCCCCTTCGTTCTTCTATATGTATGTCGTTAATTCCTTATGTTATATCGGTAAACTATGGAAGATATGTTAGCTCTCAAACATGAAAAAAAGAAGAGGATGAAATTGAATTTCATAGTCATTCAAACCTGAAATCGAATTGCGCATGATGCTGCCAATCCCGTCCCAAAGCATTCTCCGCCTGACTTGATCGTGATAACATTACACTCAACCAGAGCAGAGGAGTGAGCGATCATGTTAATGAATGTGGCGATCATCGGATTTGGGAACGCAGTGGTGAATTATCATTTTCCTTATCTGGACAAAAAAGAAAACATCAGGGTGAAGATGATATATCGTCGAGAGGAAGATCGGGTTGGTGATACAGAGCGTGAATCACTCTATCCCGAGATTACTTTTTCGACGAATATTGAAGACATATTGCAAGATGATGAGATTGAATTGATTGTTATCGCCACCCATGTGGATAGCCATGTAGAGTACGCTAAGCTGGCATTGGAACGCGGGAAACATGTACTGGTGGAGAAACCATTTGCCTCCACTTCTGCGGCAGCCAAAGATATTTTTGAACTAGCCAATCGTAAAAATCTCATCGCCATGGCAAATCAAAATCGCAGATTTGATGGTGACTTTCTGACATTGAAAAAAGTGATTGAGAGCGGCAAACTGGGGAATATTGTTGAAATCCAGTCCCACTATGATTATTTTCACCCGCAGTATGCGAGAAGTGGATTTGGATTGCTGCATGGTTTGGCCGTACATACCATCGATCAGTTAATCTCTATATATGGCGTAGCTGACCGAATTGAATATGATGTTCGGAGTTTGATCGCGCCGGGTGAATCCGATGATTATATCGATATTGATTTTCGTTATGGACGAATGAAGGCCACGATTAAGTGCAGTCTGCTTGTGAAGATCGAACATCCAAAATTCATTGTACACGGGGATCGAGGGAGCTTTGTTAAATATAGCAGTGGGCATCAAACGAAAAATGGAGATGGACGAACCAGGGTATCCATTGAAGCTGAACCGGAGAATAACTGGGGTACGATTAGTTATGTGGACGATGAGGGAACATCACATACGGAGAAAGTTCCTTCGGAAGCGACAGACTATGGCGTTTTATATGATCAACTGTTTCAAGCCATTCGACATAACGGTGATAAACCGGTCAAGGATGAAGAGGTTTTATATGTATTGGATATTTTACATGACGGAATCGAAGCGGCGAAGAGAGCCAACTGACAAACAACCAACGACAGGAGAGAGACGATATGATGAATATAGCAACGATTGGTACAGGGTCCATTGTGGATGCCATTTTAGCTGCGATTAATGAACTGGATGATGTTACGTGTACAGCGATGTACTCCCGGAAGAGAGAGACAGCACAGGAGCTTGCGGGTAAGTATGGGGTCGATACCATCTATACGGACCTGGAATCCCTATTTTCAGATACAAATGTAGATCTCGTATATATTGCTTCGCCAAACAGCATGCATTACGAACAGGCCTATCAGGCACTTCAACATGGCAAACATGTCGTCTGCGAAAAACCGTTCACGTCCACGCTTCAGGAAGCAGAAACGCTGATTGCACTTGCAAAAGAAAAGAATCTGTTGTTGTTTGAAGCGATCTCCAACATTCATCTGCCCAATATTAAAGTCATACAGGAGCAACTGCCAAAGCTTGGTCCGATCAAACTCATCCAGTGTAACTACAGTCAATACTCGCGCAAATACAATGATCTGCTTGCGGGGGAAACGCCGAACGTATTTAATCCACAATTCTCTGGTGGCGCGCTGATGGATATCAATATTTATAATCTTCATCTGGTCATGAATCTGTTTGGCAGTCCGAATACCGTATCGTATACCGCAAACCAGCATGCAAACGGCATTGATACGTCAGGAGTTGTGGTTCTACAATATCCGGAGTTTATTGCGGAATGTGTAGGTGCCAAAGACACAAACAGCATGAACTTTGTGCTTATTCAGGGCGAGAAAGGTTATCTTCAGGTTGTGGGAGGAGCAAACGGTTGCCGGGAGATCAAGCTTCAGATCGGGAATGAGCCTGCTGAGGCGTATAATGCGCAGACCAAATCCAATTGGCTGTACTATGAGTGGGAAGCGTTCAGGGACATCCATGCAAGTGGGGATCACAAACGGTGTTACGAACTGCTGGAACACAGCCAGTCTGTGATGAGTGTACTCATGAGTGCGCGCAAGGATGCCGGAATTGTATTTGCAGTGGATCAGCGTTAATCGTTAATACGTGTCGCTAATGCTCCCCATGTATAACATGTCGAAAATGTAGAGTACCGAGACCATCGAAGACATTTTGGATAGTCTTAATTGTTCATTGTATCCGTAAGCGAGTAACGTTTCATCACAGTGTTTGGAAAGGGTTGAATGGTTGTTGCCCGTGACCGCGATGACTTTCATCTGTTTGCTATTGAGCACTTTGGCGGCTTCAATCATGGATTGGTTCTCACCTGTGTGCGATATAACAAAAGACAGCGTCAGGCTGTTGGGATTCATCGTGTTCAAGTAATGCATGTTCGGACTATTATGAGCAATCGCAGATATGCCGAGTTCATTCCACTTGGCACAAGCCTGTTGCGCCAGATAATAATTCATATCACTGCCATAGACATCAATGCGTACGGATTCTTTGACCCAGTTCGCGATTCGTAGCAAAACAGGAGCATTTAACATCCGGCGGGTATCCTCCAGCGCCTGCTGGTACAGGTAAGGAACCGAGTCGATGGCAGCCAGCACGTTGCCTTGTTCTGGGAATGTAGGATCCTGCGTCTGCAACGCGGAAGGCATCTGTTGATATTCAAGAGCAAGCTTGAGCTGAAAGTCTGGGTACCCCTTGGTACCCAGCTTTTTGCATAAGCGAACAATGGTGGAAGAGCTTGTATAGGTCTGCTGAGCCAGTTCATGGGCTGTAGAATCAAATACAACTTCGGGGTTACTCAGGATATAGTCCACAATATGTTTCTCCTGTGCCGTTAATTGTGAAGCATATTTTAATTTTTGAAGTAGTTTGGATTCCATACCGTTGTTCCATTCCTCTCTAAAATCATCCCATAGCATATATCTCCACATCATAACCTGCGTATATTTATTTCTCAATCTGCATAGCGGAGCGACAGTGTAGATTGTTGAATTTCGTCGCTACACTCCACATCATTCAAATCTGACTTTCCGCCAGTTGCTGACGACTATTCCACGACGCGACCAGACGAAGAAGAACCAAACTTATGAGCAGGAGCACTGCTCCAATCATGAGTAACATCCAAGGACCAATCAGCAGCATGCCACTGGCTTGACCAGCGACTAAGGCGATGAGGGGAAGGACAATTAATCCGCCGAGCTGATAGGCTTCCTGGAACCCACGGACCTTGGCCGAGATCAGGACGTTTAATAAAATGACCATAAGACTGCAAGCGGGAACAACCCACACGACAAGTATGATCCAGTTCAGATTGGGAAACATCAAGGTTCCAAACATGGGGTACATCAGAATATTGGCAATGATTCCATAGATCAGGAAAGTAACCCAGGATAATAGAATGGAAGGGATCAGGGCAACTAGCACTTTGCCTTTAAAAAGAGTGTCCATGCTGATCGGTGTGAATAACAACCCTACCAACGTCTTGCGTTCTTTCTCACCAGCGAAACTATTGGCCGTCAGAATGCTGGAGGCCATCACCGGAATGATGAGAAACAAGGGAGCGAACATATACATGGCCAAGTAATAGACAATACGATGATTATCTGTAGGCATGGAAGCAAGCTGAGGAATCTGTCCACCATGGGTTAACGCATCCAATGATTCGAGCAGAAAGCTGATGTTGCCCAGAGAACGAAGTTCCATTCTGGAGGCCGCCCACAGGAGGGCAGAGGGCATGATGATTCCAATAATCAGTGGAACGATCAACATGGGCAACCAGAGCTGAACGCTGGCTGTGACGGACCGGATATCTTTACGTACCAGTGCACGTATGGCTTGGCGGTTATTCATGGTGGTGTGCCTCCCTTATGGCAAAATAGATACTTTCCAGATCACTGCCCGTGATGCGGGCCTGATAGACTTGACCATGCTCCGTTAATTGCCTTAGCAGTAATGGAATATCTTCACGCGATGTAAGCTGAAATACTGCTTGATGTGTGGAGATTATTTCAGGTGTGTAGTCGGTTGCTGTGTGCCATCCTTCGGGCATGTCGGCTTCTACTTCGAGCTTCGGAGTGGACAGGTACCGGCTAACAATCTCCTGTTCCGTGCCTTCCTCAACGATGCGCCCCTTTTCCATGAAAATATAATGATCACAGACGGCTGACAACTGGGACAGCACATGGGATGAGACCAGGATTGTCATCTTTTCTTCCTTATTTAACTGACGGATAAAGCGCAGCACCATCTGAATTCCATCCGGATCCAGGCCATTGGTGGGCTCATCCAGAAACAGGATGGAAGGACGGTGCAAGAGTACTCGTGCAAGGCCCAAGCGTTTCTTCATGCCTGTGCTATAGGTGCCGACTTTTCGATGCTGATAATCCTGCAACTCGAACAGATTTACAAGCTCGTCGATTCGTTTCTTGGCATGCTTCAGGCCAAAAACATCTGCGAAGAAAGTCAGATTGTCACGCCCGCTCATATTTTCATATAATCCACTTTGCTCGGTAAGAGTGCCACACATGGCCAGTACTTTCTCCGCCTCACGAGCGGCGTCCAATCCGTTAATGGTTACCTGTCCACCGGAAGCGCCTAAGACACCATTCATGATACGGATCAGTGTGGTTTTGCCTGAACCGTTGGGTCCAATCAACCCGGTGACACTGCCTTGTTTAACTGTGAAACTGACATCATGCAGTGCTTGATGCACCTTGAATTGCTTGGATATGTTGCGTACTTCGATCATGTATATTCACCGTCCGATCTGAGTTTGGAGATTATACGTGTGGTAGGCTGATATCGTTCAAATGGACGACAAAAAAGATCTATTCCTCCTTCAATAGTCCCGAATGTAAGATGCACATTTACCCTGAAGTCTGTCTGAAATCGGGTCTCAGGTTTGTTTTCACTCTGCCTTGTAACATGTATCCTTATTTTAGGGTAGAACATCCGTTTCATTGCTATTCATAACGTGGTAATGAAAGATAAGGCCTTACGTCTCATGAATGCCTGAAATATGCATATAACGCCGGTCTTGGTTATCCAGGGCCGGCTTGACGTGATGTTTTGGCGTGCCTGTCACGGGGAACGTCTGTTTCTAACGATTACATAATGAATTCGTCTAACACATCCATATGAATACATCGTATGGGTACATATTGTGTATTGGACGTAGAGGAAGGTGAGTGAGTCATGACAGCATCCAATGAATATCGTTTTCAAGTGAACCTGAGCGGGATGATCCAGATTTTATCCAACCATCTATATAGCAGTCCTAAAGTGTTCTTGCGCGAACTGATGCAGAATGCGACGGATGCGATTACCGCACGAACGGAGGCGGAGCCAGGGTATCAGGGTGAAGTTCGTGTTGAACTGACGGGAACAGGTGAGCAATTGACCATGATGGTGGAGGATAACGGCATCGGCTTGACTGAAGCTGACATCCATGAATTCCTGGCGATGATTGGACAATCCTCGAAGAGGGGGCAGCAAGCGCTGCTGGATGGAGAGACGTCCTTTATCGGGCGTTTCGGGATTGGGTTGTTATCCTGTTTCATGGTGAGTCACGAAATTGTCATGCTGACGCAATCCGCGAAGGGCGGCCCTTCGATGGAGTGGCGGGGCAAGCCGGATGGCACCTATACGATTCGACAGTTGGACACACAGCTGTCCCCGGGGACCAAAGTATATCTGCGTTGCACACCGGACGCGGCGCACTACTTTGAACCAGAGTATGTGAAAGAAGCTCTGTTCTATTACGGAGCATTATTGCCGTATCCGGTCACGTTGTATCATGACGGCGCGCAACATGTGGTGAATAGCGAGACACCGATCTGGCTGATGGACCCTGCACTCGCACGTTCACGCAGAGCGGAGGTATTGGCTTTTGGTGAACGTCTGCTTGGCGAGCAGTTCCAGGACTTCATTCCGTTGACGACAGCTTCAGGCCGTACCGGGGGTATTGCTTTTGTACTGCCACACGCGGTTAATCTGAATGCCAAGCGTTCTCACCGGGTTTACCTGAAGCGAATGCTGATTTCGGAGAAGGCTGAGAACATTTTGCCAGAGTGGGCTTTCTTCGTGAAATGTCTGATCTGGACAGATGAGCTTCAACCGACGGCATCACGGGAACATTTTTATGAAAATGAAAAGCTGGAGGAAGTTCGCTCCGAACTCGGAGACGCACTTCGCAAGGGACTGGCCGACATGGCTGAGAGCCAGACAGAACGGCTACAGAAGCTGATTCGCCTGCATGCTCTGTCCATGAAGGCACTGGCTGTGCAGGATCAAGCATTCTACGCGATGATTCACCGCTGGCTGCCATTTGAGAGCACGAGGGGTCACCGTGAACTTGGTGAGCTGATCGATGAAGGAGAGACGTTGTATTTCACGTCCTCTGTTGATGAGTACCGTCAGATTCATCATGTGGCATCCGCACAATCGATGCTGGTGATTAATGGTGGTTACATCTATGACAGCGAGTTGATGGCGACACTGCCAATGACCGTGCACAACGTACACACGGAGCGGCTACAGCCGGATCAGGTCTCGATGAGTTTCACCGATGTGCCACCCGCTGAGCGTAATCAGTATTATGATGCATTGCGACTGGCCGATTCTGCCTTACAGCGCTTCCGCTGTCGGGCTGAGGTGAAAGGTTTTAAGCCATCGGATCTGCCAGTGTTGTTCACACTGTCTCAGGAATCCTCAACCCTGCGTGCGCTTGAAAAAGCAAGCGAGGAGAGCACGGAATTGTTCTCGTCTGTTCTGGGTTCATTGTCTTCTGGCATGAGTTCAGCAGGGTACTCAACCTTGTATTTGAACGTGAGTAATCCGATCATTCAGCGGGTACTGACATCACCGGATGACCAGATGACGCCGATTGCCATCGAAATGTTATACGTCAATGCACTGATGATGGGGCATTATGCCATGAGCAAGCAGGAGCTTGAAGTGTTAAATCAGGGCATTGTTCGTTTTATAGATTGGGGTTTGCGTGCAAATACAGATCGTAAGGGGGATGCCTGATGAAGACAGAGATGGATTTTGAAGAACTGATGGACGAGGCCTATGGTTTGCCCAATGGTCCGGCGAAACTTGGTATGCTGGAGGAAGCAGCAAGAGTTGCCGATGTGAACGGCATGGAGGAAGAGGCATATGAAGCAAGATCGGAGATTGTGGAGACAGCAACATTCTGTGGTTATCCGATGAAAGCGCTGATTGCTTTTTCCTGGCAGCTGGGCAAGTTCGACCAACAACCCGAAGAATATGATGAAGAAACGTTAATGTGGTCGTACAAATGGATATTGGGCAAGATGCCCGACTTCCCGGAAATATCACGCGAGAAGATCCTAGAGCTGTTGGAGGATTTCGGACGGCGCTTCAAGTCCTACGGTTACAGCGAACGCTCCTACTGGTATTATCGGTTCCGGATCTTTATGGATTTTGGGGAGCTGGAGGAAGCGGGACGCAGTTATGATCGATTCAGAACGATGGATCGTGACTTTATGAGTGACTGCGAAGCCTGTGAGCAGGATGAGATTATGCGATATTTCTTGTTAAAAGGAGACGATGAGAAGGTGTTGGAGGCGGCACAGCCTATCCTGAAAGGGCGTATGAGCTGTGCAGAGATTCCGCATCTGACTTTGTCTGAAATTTTGATGCCGCTATATCGGTTGGGACGGACTGCGGAAGCAGATAAACATCAGACCAAGGGATATCGCCTGATCAAAGGCCAGAACGATTTTGTGCAGAGTTTTGCGGAGCAGATGGATTATCTCACACGTACGAATCCGGCAAAAGGCATTGATGTGCTGGAGGAAACACTGGTGTTCGCTGCTGATCATGAAGATCCTTACGCCAAAATGTTGTTTTATGCCAGAGCAGCATCGTTGCTTCGCCGCTGGGTGGAAGAATCTCCAGAATACCGATTGCGTCTGCCAGCATCCTTCCCGTATGAAGGCGATCCGGGCGACCTGCTCAAGCTGGCCGATTACTTTGCGGAGCATGCTCAGACCGCTGCAGCTAAGTTTGATCAGCGCAACGGGAACCACCATGTATCTTCGTTGATCGAATAGAGACGGATATAACTCAGTAACAGATCGCTATAATAAGTTATGAAAAGTAACGAAACAGGCTTGTTCGAGAAGGATTGTATCCTTCTGAACAAGCCTGTTTTTTTCTTGCATCATAAGCATGATCAATCTAATCGGTATGAAGATGTTTTATTTTTATTGTGCTGAAGTCACAGAAGGGACCGGCGCTGGTACAGGAACCGGAGCAGTTTCAGATGTCTCATCTGCAGGCTCAGCTCCTTCAGCAGGTTCTGCTTGTGGCTGCTGAGCAGCCATCAGTTCAGCGACGATTTGATCTGTTGGTTGGGTAAGCAGCGCATACATGATCGCAGCCTCTTCCTGACGAATCAGAGGTTTGCGGGAAAGGAAATCAACAGAACCATCCTCCATTACCTTCACCTCGGGTCCATGGATACCAAGCTTCGCCATCATCTGAATGGCTGGTACAGCCCATGCATCTGTGTGCCCCGCAAGTTTCACATCATTGAACAGTTCGCTAGGATATTGTAGTTGCATAATTCTCCACATCATGACCATTGCTTCCTGTCGGATAATCACTTGATCCGGCTTAAATTGCTGTTCGTCCGTGCCAGTAATCATACCCAACTCATATCCGAGTTGAATATATCCGGCTGCTGCATGATCTGCCCAGTCGGTGCCAGCAGGAGGCGTAGTTTTGCTGGGCTTCAATCCACTCAGTTTAAGGGTGTTCTCAATAAATTCAGCTCGTGTCACACCTGTTTTTGGTTGGAAAGACTTGTTGCCATCATTCTCATAATATCCAAGAGATTGTATGGCATAGATGGCTTCGGCATAAGGACTGTTCTCACGAACATCCCGGAAGCCCATAGGCTTTTGACCTTTTTTCTCATAACCCATAGGGTTGAGGTAAGGTTCTTTCATGTATGTGGTTCCATCTGCATATTCTTTGAATGCTGTGAA
This sequence comes from Paenibacillus sp. FSL H7-689, assembly GCF_000517905.1. Classification (NCBI taxonomy): domain Bacteria; kingdom Bacillati; phylum Bacillota; class Bacilli; order Caryophanales; family Paenibacillaceae; genus Paenibacillus; species Paenibacillus sp. FSL H7-689. The sequence goes on along the minus strand of NZ_ASPU01000016.1, from coordinate 18,188 downwards.
TTGACCAGTCAATTCATCTTTGAAGAGATTATCTTCCACCTGAATCAGGTTGCGTTGACCCAGGAATACATCGTTAATGCTCAGTTGTCCTGGCTTATCCCCGCCACCTTTCAAGGAACTTACAATCGTGCTAAGTCGAAGATCTGCGTACAATCCGGTGAAGCGTTGCAGCTCAGCTGCGGATTGCGGCGTGTATTCCTTGAACTGTACAGGCTCTGCATATTCCGGGAAGAAGCTCTGGATGAATGCAGGGTAGAACAGGTTACGAAGTGCTCCATTTTGATTATACGTCAGGAAAACGCCTGTATTTTGCTCGGGAATAAGGAAGAGATAAGAGCTGAATCCGGTCAGGTCGCCTCCTTTTGTAATAACTTTTGGACTACTTCCTGCTCCGGGAAGCTGAAATGCAGCTTCGAATCCATACGTCGTGTTTGGTAACAGTGGATGAATGGAAGAACGGTACTGTTCCATACTTTTTACCGTGGATTCCTTGAAAATTCGTTTGTTGTCCTTCACGCCATCATTCAGGAACGCAATCATGAACTTCCCGATGTCCTCAGCGGTAGACAACATGCCACCTTGAGGCATTGGTGTTGGAGAGATGGTGTACAGATCAAGCGGATTGTGTGCCGCATCATAGCCTGTGGCCAGCTGCTTTTGGAACTTTTTGTCCAGCATGAAACTGCTGTTATCCATTCCTAGCGGTTTGAAGATATGTTGTTGCATGTAGGATTCAAAGGGTTCGCCGCTTACATTTTCAACAATCATACCAAGCAACAAAAACGAGAAATTATCGTACATATAGGCGCTACCAGGCTCGCGAACGACAGGAGGCATGTGTTGCTTAGCGTAATCCTCCATCGCTATGTACTTGTCGAAATCAGTATGGATGTCTTCCTGCTGCGGATCACGGATCTCGAATCCGGTCGTGTGTGTGAGCAGGTTCTCCACAGTTACAGGTTTGTCAAAAGGATTATCAAATTCGAGCCCTTTCACATACGTCTGAAAGTCAGCTTGCAGATCAACCTTGCCTTGCTCTACCAGCTGCATTACAGCTGCTGACGTGAACGTTTTGGAGACAGAGGCTACGCGGAAAGCGGTATTTTTGGGATCGATCGCTGTTTTACTCTCCACATCGGAGAAGCCATATCCTTTTTCCGCCAGAACTTTGCCATCCTTCACAACAACAACGGAGGCTCCCACATAATGGGCTTTTGCCTCAGGTGAATCGAAGAATGAATCCAGAAATGCTGTAGCTGATTCGGTTGTCAGCGCTTTCGTCTTTCCTTGTTCAGCAGCTACTGGAGTTGCGGTCTCCGCCTGAACTGCGGGTACCCACAGACTGAGAGACAGAACCACTGCCATAAAAGCTCCTGTTAGGGAGGTGAACCTGAAACGGGTCTTTCGTTTGGATAAATGCATGCAAACACTCCTTTATGAAAATATTTACAAAATAGTTACCTAACCATGTATTACTGATTACTCGCACGATAGGTTTCACGATAATAGATTCCGATGTTGGCAATCCAGATCACAGAGAGCATTACAATCGGGAATGGAGCAAAGGTAAAGAGCATCGAATATAGAACCATAGAGACCATTCCAACACCAAGAAGTACATTCATCATCTGAAAAGAACGATAGGCTGCGCGATAGACAATCCATTTCTCGCCTTCATCCAGCTTCTCAAAATGATCTTTCTTCATATTGCGCGAGTTCAGATCCAGAGTGCGTTCAGGATAATAACGGTTGTATCGCTTCACAGTCAGAGTTTGCACGACCACGACGATGATAATAGAGATACACGAAGCAACAAAATTCAAGAGGTTGAACAGTTCTGGAGAATTCGGCAAGGTTCGGTTGGATGCATACAAGGACAAGGCAAGTGCTGCCCAGGTAAACGTAAGAATAACGCTGAATCCGCTGAGGATCATCGCTTTTCCGAGGGAGCGCTCTGCGGGAGAGATGAGTGAATCGGAATCTCCATAAGCATCATTTTCCATGGGAGGGACAGATGGCGTGCGGGAGAGACTGAAGATGTTCCACACCGTCATAACTACCACAAGAGCCGCCAGGATTGCGAATAAAAGATCATAGTCATAATACACGGACAGCGTCCAGTTCAAGTCAGAAGGGAGTTTACTGACTCCGCTAGCGCCGAGAAAACCAACTACAGCGCCACCGGCTGCATACAAGGGAAGACGCAACCGCTTTTTAATGGACGAGGATGATGAATTTTTCATTTTAATCTCCACCTTTCAGTTCAAAGATTTTTTCGACAGGTTCACGAAATACATGTGCTATTTTTAGTGCCAGAACGACCGACGGAGAGTAATCTCCACGCTCAATCAGGGCAATGGTTTGACGGGATGCACCAATGAGTTTGGCCAGTTCTGCTTGGGATAGCCGGTCTCTGGCTCGTAACTCCCGAACGTGATTGTGTAATTCTTCCACTTGCTCACCTCCATGAACCTAATGTACATGATATTTGACTAAATGTAAACTATAATATACAAAATGTTAAAGATAATTTACTTCTAAACGTTGATCATGGACATGAAAAAGAGAGCCAGTTGGGCTCCCTAGGATGATTATTTTGTTGTCGGAAAAGTTGCCGGAAAAGTGAAATCAAGATGCATCTGCACACGGCAGATGTTGATTCTGTTCCTCTGCCCTCCGAAGTAATATTCGGAAAAAGACGAGCGCTCCAAGCCCCATCAGGATATACAGACCAGCCATCGCATAGGAGGGCAGAAAGGCTCCAATGGTTAACCCGAGACTGCCGAGAAGGGCAGCAGCGTTGTAACTCAACCCGTCAGTAGCCATATAGGCAGCACGGTCCGAATCTGGAATCATGCCCGCGAGCATGACCTGACGAACAGGGGCGTACATCAATTCTCCAATGGTTAGCAATATAGCGGATGAGATGAGTAACCAGGCCCAGTTGCTGAAAGCAAGTACGGTGAAACCTGCGGTGTAGAGGAGCATACCAACAGTCATAATAGATCGGGACTGGAAGCGACCTATCCATCTGGAGAATGGAATGGCAACCAAGGCGACCATTACGGTGTTGATGACCATGATCAGGCTGAACATGTGCAGACCTGAGATATCTGAGCCGAACAGGTGGGCGGTGAATTCATTTTTTAGACGAACAGCGATGTATTTATCCAACTGAAATTCCAGGGAGACTGCAAGTACAGTAGCCGTGAAAAATATCATGAAACGTTTGTCCTGAAAGACCGCCCAGTACGTTTTCAGTATGTTCCTCTGGATGGGAGCATCGCCATAACCTGATCCACGTTTATCCATTGTTTCGCGAATCATAAAGATCAAAATAAACAGGGTAGCTAGGCTTTCAAGGCATACCAGACTGAACAATAGGAAACGAAATGATTCGAAAAATAGCCCGCCCATCAGTGCACCAAAAGTTACAGCAACGTTTGTTGTCCAATATTGCAATCCATATACATAATGACGTTCATGTTCACTGCTCACGTCGACAATCATGGCATTAGCAATCGGCACGGTGATCCCTGAACTGAGACTGCTGAGCAGAAACATGAGACAAGTGACAATGATCGAATCCATCCACGGCGAATTGGCGATGGCCAAGCCGAGTAGAGCCATGACTTGGAGACTTTGTGCGATCACCATTAATTTTTTTCGTCCAATTCGGTCAGACCAATATCCTGCCCACAATCCCACAATCATGGAAGCGACAATATTGACCGTCAGCAATAACCCCGCCAAACCTGCGCCAATCTGAATACTCAGATAGATCGCCATGAATGGAATGATGGACTTCTGGGTCAGATCGGTGAAAAAATCAGTAATGATACGTATCCTGATGTTCGGGTGCAAATCGGCGTATTTCATAAATCGTTGTTCTTCCTTCCCACTGGTCATGTTGATGTTACTGAGTATAATGGAGGAAAACCTGAAGAAAAACTGTAGAAGCATCCGGATGGATTTCGTATTTTAGCAGAAGGTAGGGTATATATGGACGTATCAGAACATTACATTCAACTGCGATTAAACTTTCCACATGTACATGATGAACAAGAAGTACTTACAACGGTAGGTGAACTTGCCGATCTTTTATGTTGTACCATGCGCAATATGAACCTCATTATGAACAAATTCAAGGAGAACGGATGGGTCAGGTGGAACCCGCAACGCGGAAGAGGCAAAAAATCGATGCTGGTATTTTGTGTCCCGTTGCTTGAAGTGGCGCGTGAACGGTTTGACCATCTCCTGGATGGGAACAGGATGGAGGATGCCTATGAACTGGCCACCACCTTGCCAATTACGATGAGAGAACATCTGATGCAGCAAATGCAACATCAATTTGGTCTGCGTTCGAATGGAGAGGACAGAGGACGAGTGGATACATTGCGGATTCCACGGAATATCCCTTTTAAGACATTGGATCCCACGCAGACGGCCATGTGGGGAGAAGTTTTTATTGTTGCGGAGGTTTTTGATCGTTTGGTTCGTTATAATGCTGAACACCAGGTCTGTGAACCGAGTCTGGCTGTGGCATGGGAGAGTCATTCAGAGGGGAGCGAATGGACCTTTTATCTGCACAAAGGTATACCCTTTCATCATGGCAGAATATTGGATTCAGAGGACGTGAAGTTTACCTTTGATCGCATTATCTCTGACAATAGTAACCCGTGCAGGCCTCTGTTTGGATCTATTGAGCGCATAGAGACTTTGGACGAATTGACTGTACGTTTTGTGTTAAACAAGCCTAACTTCATGTTCCCGGATCTGATGAGCAGTATGTCTGCATCGATCTTGCCGAGAGATGTGGAGATGAATCCGCTCCATCCGATTGGAACAGGACCTTATCGGTTGACACGTCATGATTCCAAGCTGCTTGTGTTGGAAGTATTCCCTTCCTACTTCCGAGGCCGAGCCTATATTGACCGCGTTGAAATATGGCAACTTCCCCATTCTGGGAGGGTGGAGTCCGTCATCAAGCATAATATATTTCCGGATGCGGAGCCTCGTGCCGTGCAGCATGAGATGCAGGGCGGCATGTATATGACGTTTAATATGCAAAAGGAAGGGCCGCAGCATGATGTGAATTTTCGCCGGGCTGTTCAACAGCTATTGAATGCGCAGGAGTTGTCGCAAGCGCTCGGAAGCACGAACACGCAGGCTGCTTATAGTCTGATTCGAGGACGAGTACAGCAACCTTTAAAGGTGGATTCAGATCAAGGGGAGCCAGGGAAACAGCAATCGGAACAAATAGAATGTTCGGTCACACCTGTACCTGACCTTTCCGTGGAGACCTCACTGGCGCGGGCCTCAGCATTATTGCGTCATAGCTCTTATCAAGGGCAGAGTTTAAGTCTGTGGGTGGAAGAAGGAGAGAAGATGGAGACGGATATGGTCTGGTTTGCAGAGAGATGTAAACAGATTGGCCTACATATCAACATTATGCCGGGAGATCCGGTCTACGCAGTCTATCAAGATGGGTTTGGGGATTGTGATCTAATCTATACAGGAGAAATCTTCAATGATCATGTCGTGCTGAGTCTCGTGACGATGTACACCTTCCAGAACACGTTATTCCTGATTGCGATGAATGATTACTGGAGACATGAACTGGAACAGGAATGTGGACGAGTGGTCATGATCCAGGAACCCGCGGAGCGGTTGAATAGATTGATTCGGCTAGAAGATCGACTGATTCAGGAGGCATTGCTTCTGCCCACATACAGCTTCAAGGAAGAACACGCCCATCATGATTCACTGAGAGATTATCGTCTTGCGGGGTATGGTCTGCCTGATCTGCGCAGATTGTGGGTGAAGAGAAGCCCTGGGGCCGCTGAAGAGGATACGAGTTATCCGGTGTATATTCCGTTGTGGTAGGATTAGCTGCCACAACGGAAATGAATCAGGCGTTTTCTATATAAATTGAACTAAACATTTATACAAAACGGAGAGGACAGAAATAACCTGAGGAAGCAGAGCGTTCGCCTTTATCCCCGGATTTTCACTTTATGAAAAGAAATCAAAAAAATCTGGGGATAACAGCGATCAGAAGGTTGTTCTGTCATCGGAGTGACCAGTGTAAATATATTCATTAGTTCAATTTATATAGTTTCAGATCATTTACGAAACCCTGATGAATTCAATAGGCTTTGTACCCGGTTCAAGCAACAAAGGAATGGAGATGGATTGAGCAACTTCTGAAGATTCATTGAGGGTAAATGTATACGTGATCTTCAGACCGAATAACACAAATTCGACGGAAAACGTATCTTTCCCGGTATATTCCATGGGCATTTCAATGGCGTTAAAGGTTGCTTGCAACCCGTCCGTTGTCTCTTGAATCGACATCTCGCCATAACCAGGATGCGTGTAAATACCCGCATAAGCGGTGTAAGGGCGATCACAAGGTATGATGTGAGGTTCTTCAATATTTTCCTCAACGGCAGTGTCTGCTTGAATAGGCACTTCCAGAGGATTCTCCGGATTAGCCTCCGTTTCTGTTGATTCTTTCCCCATTAATTTTCTCAATTTGAAACTCCAATTGACGGGTTCTAATCCAAGCAGTCGGTCCATGATACGAAAAGCAACCGTATAGGGAATTATACTTCCGTTGGTATTACTCAGAACCACGATTCCAATCTGCTCCTCTGGCAAAAAGGCAACTTGTGATGCAAAGCCATCAATAGCCCCACCATGATGAATCATGGCATGTCCACGATAAGGCTCAATCATCCAACCCAGACCATATGTACTCATAGGCAGTTCTTGGCTTATAAACGGCGAATCACTGGGCATCTGAGGACTATGCATAATCTTCATCTGTTCCTTAGATATCAATGACGTTCCTTCCCATTGACCTTGATGCAACTGGAATTGAAGCCATGCAATCATATCGATTAGATTGCTGTTAATGGAACCAGCAGGTCCTATGGCATCAATGGCTCGAAAAGGTATTCTCGTATTCTGACCATCCTTCTCCATATAAGGGTAAGCATAGTCAGGCTGAAGTTGCATTTTTTCAACAGAGAACAGACTTGAGTTCATACCCAGCGGATTAAATAGAGTCTTCTGAACCATCTGCTCCCACGAAGTTTCATTGAGCTGTCCAACCAGATAACCTGCCGTCATGTACATCAGGTTCTGATACTGCCATTTGTTTCGGAAATCCTGATTTGGCTCCAGATACTGTAATGTTCGAACAAGTTCTTCTCTTGTACGCGGGGAGTTGTACCATACCAACTCATGCCTTGGAAGACCGGAACGATGACACAGCATGTCGCGGATAGTTATACGTTCTGTTGCGATCGGATCAAACATCTTGAAGTCTTTCATATACGACTTCACAGGGGTATCCCAGTCGAGTATCCCCTGATCCACAAGCAGAGCAGCGGTTGCTGCGGTAAAGGCTTTGGTACTTGAACCGATGGCAAACAACGTATTAGGGGTAACTTTAAGTTTGGATTCCATGTCACGATAACCGTAGCCCTTTTGCCAGATGACTTCATCCTTATGGATCACAGCCACCGCTGTGCCGACACCATTCCATAATTGAAGCTGCTCGTCGATGAATTCATCCATTCCTTCCAGTGATGTGCTAAGCTTTGTTGTCGTCATACCTTTTCCTCCTAATATCCAATAAAAAGAATAATCTCCTACAATTCACTATGCCTTTTCTGGATAAAGTTAACATCCTCCCTGAGACTGATTTTGCGTAGCAATGCCGTATTAACGGACTTCACCGATTGCTTGTCAAACTAGTCCGCATATATCGAACAAGTCCCTCATAACATGTACTAATCAAGTAGGGATTCTGCTGCAAGCACAATCCTGAAGTGAAAACATGTGCTAAAGGGGATGATGTCATGCGCCGAATATCATGGATGCTTGCCATGGTATTGGTCTTATCGGTCTTGCTTGCCGCCTGCGGGAAGAAGGATGCGGCAGCTGTGGTCAAAGATCTGAACGAAGTCGTAGGAGAGATGGAAAGTTACCAGGGGGCAGGCGTGATGACGCTGCATACCGGAGATACGCCGCAGCAGTACAAGGTCGAGGTATGGCATCAGAAGCCTTCCTATTATCGTATTGCGTTAACGAATGCAAAAAAGGATGTAACACAGATTGTACTGCGTAACGATGAAGGCGTGTTTGTTTTGACACCGAGCCAGAACAAAAGCTTCCGTTTTCAGAGCAATTGGCCAGATAATCAAGGACAGGTATATCTCTATGAAACATTGATTCGGAGCATTACGGGGGATACAACCCGTCAGTTTGCGGATGAGAAGGAGAGCTATGTTTTTGATGTAGCTGCCAATTATAATACACATGCACTCGTTAGACAGAAGATCTGGCTGAACAAAAGTGATTACGCACCGAAACAGGTTGAGGTATCCGACTCCAATGCCAATGTGGTCGTGGATGTGAAGTTTGATTCCTTCAAATTTGGTGCTGCATTTGAGAAAGACGCCTTTGACATGCAACGTAACATGACAGCAGCTACAAAAGAGGGCGGCCAAACAGGAACGGATTCTGGTGTAACTCCTGCGGAGCAAACAGGTGAGGGCGGTAAAGAACCTGCCAATCCTCAGACTGCGCCTGAACCTGATGGAGCCGTTACTGATGGACAGTCGGGTGTAGGTGGTGACACAGAGCAGCAAGGTACAGAAGGTGCTACAACAGGTCAGGAAGGCGAAAAGCCGACACTTGCAGAACCGGAAGGGGCAGACAGCTTCGGCGTGATTCAGCCGACCTATGCGCCGGAAGGCGTGCAGCTCAAGGACGATCAGATTCTGGAAGAAGCGGGAGACTATTCGGTTATGCTTCGTTATGAAGGAACATATAATTACACGATATTCGAAGCCAGACCACAGGATCGAGCTGTATCACTTGCTCCATCCAGTGTAGTAGATCTTGGATTCACACTGGGGATGATCAGCGGAGATGCATTGAAGACTCTGACATGGATGACAGATGGCATAGAATATCGGATCACCAGTGCCGACCTGCCTCAGAACGAAATGGTACGCATTGCAACATCGATGCAGGAAGAGTCAGGCAAATGATTTTTGAACAAATGAACGAATAGTAGCATAAACATAAGGAATGCTAAGAAGCATCGGAGACCTGTTCTCCGGTGCTTTGCTTTGATGTAAGAAAGGTATTCATTTAGCGCTGTTTTTCTTACCCGATACACTCAATAAAGCAAAATGCGCTTCTACGCAGAGGGAACCGGGTAAATAATCGATATAAGCAGATTTTGCTTGGGTGAAAAGTGGGATTTTGCCCTGCTAATCTCGCTTATCGGTCTTCTTCTGTGTTCGCATTTGTTCTTCAAAAGGCGCACCTTACATCTGTTTTTGGATGCGAAACTTCGGTTCATTTGACAGTCACATGCTGGAGCATTACGATGGAGTCTGACGTGAGCCGGATTAAGATGATTAGAGAAGGTGACTTAACGTGCAAGGACAATATCGGCCGACCCAAGCGGAGATCAATTTGGATCATTTGTGTACTAACGTAGAAGCTTTCCGCGAGGCATTGCCTCAGGGCATGAAATTCCTCGCCTGTGTGAAGGCCAATGCCTATGGACATGGAGCGGTGGAGACGGCTAGGGAACTGGAACGAGTGGGTGTGGATTACTTAAGTGTGGCTTTTCTTGACGAAGCTCTAGAACTGCGACAACATGGGATTACGATTCCAATCCTGGTACTGGGATATACGCCGCCTGAAGGGATCGCTGTTGCATGGCAACATGATGTGACCGTCACACTGTTCAGCAGGGAAGTGCTTGACGCCATTCGACATCTGGATGCGAGCACATTCGCTAACCAACTGAAGGTTCATATTAAAATCGACAGCGGCATGGGCCGATTAGGTCTGTTGCCTGGCGATGAGGCATTGGCTTTCATTCAGGAAGTAGCTTCGCTCAATCAGGTGATGCTGGAAGGTATGTTTACCCATTTTGCCAGAGCAGATGAAGAAGACAAAACCTATACACTGGAGCAGTATAGACGGTTCCAAAGCGTAGTTCATGCGCTCAGGGATCAGGGATGTTCCATCCCGATTATACATACGGCGAACAGCGCCGCTGCCATTGATACACCGGAATTGTCCTATGACATGGTACGTGTGGGAATAAGCCTGTACGGACTGTATCCTTCGGCTGAGGTGAATCATCAGGTGGTGAAGCTGTCCCCGGTATTGACGCTGAAGACAAAAGCGGTTCTGGTCAAAACACTGCCACCCCATTGGGGGATCAGTTACGGAACCCGTTATTTTACGCAAGGTTACGAACGAATAGCGACCCTGCCGATCGGATATGCAGACGGATTCTCCAGAATGCTGACAGGTAAAGCAGAAGTGCTTGTACGCGGACGCCGCGTCCCTGTCGTCGGTACAATCTGCATGGATCAGTGTATGGTGTCGTTACAATCTTTCGCGGAAGAGGCGGAAGAAATTCAAGTCGGCGAAGAGGTTGTCCTCATCGGTCATCAGTCTGGTGGCGTAATAACCGCAGACGAGGTGGCATCTCAGCTCGGTACGATTGCTTATGAAGTGATCTGCATGATGGCGCACCGCATTCCGCGGGTATATACCCGCGGGGGAGCAACAGTCGCCAGAATCAATCCACTTTTGACATCCTGACAGGTAAACTGGACGTCATTCCCAATAAACTTTTTTTCAGAACAGAAGGAAAACTGTCGGAGCATCTCGAATTATGTATGACGGTAAGGATTTAATTCCTGAATTGAGATGTTTGGTCTGTACGAATATTGTTCCCCGTGTTTATAATGGAGTACAGCATACTTGATATACTCGGGGCATATATATTCCTTTGTATAAAAGTTCTGGAAAAACGTAATACTGGTTCACAATGGCGAAAGGTTTGTGGGGGTGGAAGAAAGGTGGCCAACTTGCAGAACACCAAGCGGATCATGATCAGTTTACCTGATTATCTTTTGCAGGAAGTGGATGGCATCGTAGCGCTGGAGAATTCCAACCGCAGCGAATTGATTAGGCAGGCTATGAAGCTGTATTTAACGGAGCGTAAGAAACGTTACATCCGTGAAACGATGCAGCGAGGGTACATGGAGATGGCAAAAATTAATCTGACCATGGCATCCGAAGCCTTTCATGCGGAGGAAGATGCGGACAGCACTCTGGACCGCTTAGTTAGCGGGGTGTAGACATTGATCGTAAAACGTGGTGACGTTTTTTTTGCGGATCTTTCTCCCGTTGTCGGTTCCGAGCAAGGTGGAGTCAGGCCGGTTCTGGTAATCCAGAATGATATCGGCAACCGGTTCAGTCCAACTTGTATTGTGGCGGCTATCACCGCCCAAATCCAGAAGGCAAAGCTGCCAACGCATGTTGAAATTGATGCGGCGGCACACGGCTTTGACCGGGACTCGGTTATTTTGCTCGAACAAATACGGACGATTGATAAACAGAGGCTGACTGACAAGATTACCCATCTGGACGAGGAGACCATGAAATTGGTCAACGAAGCCTTACAGATCAGCCTTGGTTTAATCGATTTTTAAGGCAGTAACCAGCGTCTTGTACGTTGCACTGCCGTCCGTTGGCAATGGATGTTCCCGTAAGGGAACACACTGAATTCAGATTGTAACCAAAAGAGCGTATGACATCCTTCGGGCTGTTATGCGCTCTTTTGATTAAAGCTTGATGAAAGCGTAGAACATTGGCGATCTTTTCGCTATAATGAAACCTGAGAAACCGTTTACCGAAAGACCTATATATAGAGGTGGAGGAGACATATGAGCATTTACATCAATCAAGAGAAACTTCAATTTCATTTACAGACCCGCGAGGCCAGTTACGTATTTCAGGTACTGCCTTCAGGATATTTGGTGCATTTGTATTATGGCAAAAAATTACGCGACACAGATCTGAGCTGGTTGCATGTACGGACAGAACGAGCATCTTTCAGCCCGAACCCGGTACCAGAGGACCGTACAATTTCATTTGATACATTGGCAGTGGAACTACCCGTGTATGGCACGAGTGATTTCCGTAATCCGGCTATCCAACTGGAACTTGAGAATGGCTCGACGGTTTCGGAGTTTACGTATACAGGCCATCGATTGGTCAAAGGAAAGACAGCGCTTACTGGTTTGCCAGCAACGTATGTTGAATCCGATGAAGAAGCAGAGACGCTGGTTATTGAGTTGGAAGACCGCGTTGCAGGCATCAAAATCGAGCTTTCTTATACAGCCTTTACGGCATTTAATGCAATTACACGCTCGATGCGTATCGTTAATGAGAGCGCTACCTCAGTGAATGTGGTGCGTGCGCTCAGTTCTTCTGTTGATTTCCCGCACGCGGATTATGAATTGTTGCAATTGTCAGGTGCATGGACACGGGAACGTGATATCGTTCGCAGACCGCTTGCGTCAGGCCTGCAAGGGATTGAGAGCCGTCGCGGTTCAAGCAGTCACCAGCAGAATCCATTTATTGCGCTGATGACACCAGGCACGGATGAAGACCAAGGTGAAGTTTACGGATTCAGTCTCGTCTATAGTGGCAGCTTCACCGCACAGGCTGAAGTGGATCAGTTCCACACCACACGTGTATCGCTCGGGATCAACCCGTTCGAGTTCAGCTGGAAGCTGGAGCCACAAGAAGCGTTCCAGACACCTGAGACGGTTATGGTATATTCGGCTGCAGGTTTGGACGGCATGTCACAGTCCTACCACGAATTGTATCGGGAGCGTCTTGCGCGTGGTAAGTTCCGTAATGCGGAACGTCCGGTTCTGGTCAATAACTGGGAAGCAACCTACTTTGGATTTAATGCAGACAAGATTGAGCAGATCGCTCGCGCCGGACAGAAGCTGGGTATTGAGTTGTTTGTCTTGGATGATGGCTGGTTTGGACATCGGGACAGCGACAATTCCTCATTGGGCGACTGGATTGTAGATAAGAACAAATTGCCACAGGGTCTGGATGATCTGGCTAACCGTGTAACAGGTCTGGACATGCAGTTCGGTTTGTGGTTTGAACCAGAGATGATCTCACCAGACAGTGAGATGTACCGTGCGCACCCAGACTGGTGTCTGCATGTGCCTGATCGTCGCCGGACAGAAGGACGTCAACAACTGGTACTCGACTTCTCTCGTCAGGATGTACGTGATGAGATTGTGCGCATGTTAACAGACGTACTTGGTTCTGCACCAATCACTTATGTGAAATGGGACATGAACCGCAATATGACGGAAGTGGGTTCTGCATTGCTTCCGGCAGATAGACAGCGTGAGACAGCGCATCGTTACATGCTCGGACTGTATGATGTTATGGAACGAATCACTTCGGCGTTCCCGAACATTCTGTTCGAAAGCTGTTCAGGTGGTGGTGGCCGCTTCGATCCAGGTATGCTGTATTACATGCCACAGACGTGGACAAGTGATAACACGGATGCCATATCCCGCTTGCGGATTCAATACGGTACGAGTCTTGTGTACCCGGTAAGTTCGATGGGATCGCATATCTCAGCGGTACCGAATCATCAGGTCAACCGGATAACTTCTCTTGAGATTCGGGGACATGTTGCGATGTCGGGCAACTTCGGGTACGAGCTGGACCTGACAAAATTCACGGAGGAAGAGAACGACATCGTGAAAGCCCAGGTTGAGCTGTACAAGGAGATTCGTGGAACGGTTCAATATGGAACATTCCGCCGTTTGCTCAGTCCGTTTGAAGGCAATGAGACGGCGTGGATGTTTATTGCACCGGACGGAAGCGAAGCTGTTGTATTCTACTTCCGTGTGCTCTCTGAGCCCAATGCGCCACTTCAGCGCCTGAAGCTGAAAGGATTGGACCCTAATGCGGATTACCGTCTGAAAGGCGGATCGGAGACCTTTACTGGCGATGCCCTCATGTATGGCGGTATTCCGGTAGGCAGCACATCAGGAGACTATCTGAGCGAGATGTTCCGGTTCGAGCGCGTCTAGATAAGTGAACTGCATTTTATTTACATGCATACTCCGATGACAGAACAACCTTCCAATCGCTGTTATCCCCAGATTTTTTGATTCCCTTTTCTCAAAGGGAAAATCCGGAGATAAAGGCGAACGCTTCGCTTTTTCAGGTTTTTTCTGTCCTCTCCGTTATCGTGTAAATGAGCAGTTTCACTTATTAGATTGCTATTGTATTTAAAGTTTTAAGTAAGGAAAGACCGAGGAGCGTCGTGATGACGATTTTCGGTCTTTTTTTGACGTAATGGGGAAGGCTGGAAGATGACATCATTCTGTCAGAACTTGTATGCTTGCGGATTGATGGAAATCTGGACGTGATTCTGTGATAATATAGGGTAGAGTGGAAGAAACAAATGGTTCAACTATACTGTAATTACAGCAGCAAAGCTGCCCTGAAATGATTGTAACGAACGATTCAGGAAGGAAAGAGGGATTTATTTTGTCTGAACAGGAAACGGTTCTGGAACCCAATGAAGAAACAATAAAGGCAGAACGCCATGAACGAATCATCAAACAGGTAGCCAAGGAACTGTCACTGTCCTTGAAGCAGGTCCGCACAACATCGGAGCTTCTGGACGAAGGCAATACGATTCCATTTATCGCCCGCTACCGTAAAGAAATGACTGGAGAGCTGGATGAGAACCAGCTGCGATCGATTGAAGAACGCATTGTTTATCTGCGCAATCTTGAGGATCGCAAATTGGAAGTCATCCGTATTATAGAGGAACAGGGCAAACTGACCGGAGAACTGAAGCAATCCATTACGCAAGCTGTGAAGCTGCAGGAAGTGGAAGACTTGTATCGACCTTACCGTCAGAAGCGGAAAACGCGTGCCAGTGTGGCAAAAGAAAAAGGTCTTGAGCCCCTTGCTGTATGGATCTGGGGTCAACCGAAACAAGGAGATGTACTCCAGGAAGCTGCGAAATATATCAATGCTGAATTGGGTGTAGAAGATGCGGAGTCGGCGCTTCAGGGAGCCAAAGACATTCTCGCGGAGAATATCGCAGACGATGCTGCCATTCGTGCCTGGATTCGTCGGTACACCTTGGATCACGGCATGCTGACTTCAGAAGCGAAGGATGCTCAAGAGGAGTCCGTGTACGAGAATTATTATGATTACCGCGAACTAGCCAAAAAGATGCCTCCACACCGTATTCTCGCGATTAATCGCGGTGAACGTGAGAGTATTCTGAAAGTCGGCTTGGACGTACAGGCAGAACCGGCCCATCGCCATATGGAAGGACAGATCATTCGTGGTGCTTCTGCGGTGCAGGATATCCTGCGTGATGTGATTGAAGATGCATACAAGCGGCTGATTGCGCCTTCCATCGAGCGCGAAGTTCGGGGAGAGCTCACGGAAAAAGGTGAAAATCAGGCCATATCGGTATTCTCGGCCAATCTGCGTAATCTGTTGCTTCAACCGCCGATTCATGGCAAACGTGTACTGGGTGTCGATCCGGCCTATCGTACCGGTTGTAAACTGGCTGTAGTAGATGATACGGGCAAACTGCTGGAAGTGGCTGTGACCTACCCAACGCCACCACACAACAAGAAACGTGAAGCTGCGGAAGTATTCCATCGCATGATCAAGCAATATGATATCGGACTGATCGTCATTGGTAATGGTACCGGATCACGTGAGACGGAGCAGTTTGTTGCCGAGATCATTCAGGAGAACGGTGATGAAAGTCTTGTGTATCTGATTGTTAACGAAGCAGGCGCGAGTGTATATTCTGCATCCAAGCTGGCCCAGGAAGAATTCCCTGATCTGGATGTTGCGGAGCGCAGTGCAGCTTCCATTGCTCGCCGGGTACAAGACCCGCTGGCGGAGTTGGTTAAGATTGATCCAAAAGCCATTGGTGTGGGTCAATATCAGCATGACGTATCCCAGAAGATTCTCGAAGAAAGCCTGAAGGCTGTCGTGGAATCCGCAGTTAACCATGTGGGTGTGGATGTGAATACAGCATCACCTTCGTTGCTGTCATATGTTGCCGGAGTTAACGCTACGATTGCCAAAAACATTGTGAAGTACCGTGAAGAAAATGGCCGGTTTACGAACCGCCGTCAGCTTCAGAAGGTGCCACGTCTGGGTGCCAAAACCTATGAGCAGTGCGTAGGATTTATGCGTATTGGTGAGGGAGAGAACCCGCTGGACCGTACACCTATTCACCCTGAGTCTTACAAGGTAGTGGATCAGCTGTTCAAGGAGCTTCAGGTTGCACTGGACAAGCTGGGCAGCAAGGAACTGTCGGTATTACTGTCAGAGCAACAGCCAGAACAATTGGCTGTGAAACTGGACGTAGGTGTGCCTACATTGCGTGACATTCTGGACAGCTTGCAGCGTCCGGGGCGTGACCCGCGTGAAGAAATGCCGTTGCCAATCTTCCGTACAGATGTATTGAAAATTGAGGATCTGGTGGAAGGCATGGAGCTGCAAGGTACGGTTCGGAACGTTATTGATTTTGGTGCCTTTGTTGATATTGGGATCAAGAGTGATGGGCTTGTCCATATTTCACAGCTCAGCAACGGGTATGTTAAACATCCGATGGACGTTGTGTCTGTCGGGGATAATGTAACGGTCTGGGTTATGAGTGTGGATACCAAAAAAGGCCGTGTCGGCCTGACGATGAAGAAGCCTGCTTCTGCGCAACAGTCTTCTTAAATAGTAGGATTGGAGAACAGCCTTCCCTAACCAGGAAGGCTGTTTGTTGTCGACAGTAATAGTCCCGTTATCCGTTCTAATTCCTCTAGTAAGTACGGTGGGCAATATGTGCATTTTCTTAAAGTGCGTGTTCAAAAGGCCATCCTTCGTAATCCAATGCAGACTTTTATGAACTACCTCTTAAAGTTCGTTCTCCGCGCTACGTGGTGTGCCATTTGCTGGTTTGTTACGATAAAAGAACCAGCATTCGTTCAGCAACTTGATCTGCCGGCTGTCCTTTTTGTGAAATGCACGCATCAGTTGATTGCAAAGCCATTGAGGCAAGGGTATCTCCTCCTCTTGCATAATTCATCTGTACGTTAGCATATGTGGCAATAGCCTGGACTGTGCGGGATAAGTGGAGGCCTCCGGCAAATCAATCTGGTTCACTCAAAAAAAGCACAAATCCCAATTCAGGGAAATGTGCTTTTCGTTCTCATCATTATAAAATGATACCAGAGGTGAATTAGAGAGCTTCCATCTCTTCTTCATACCATTGTTCCAATTGGACCTGAAGAGCTCGGATTTCGGTAAGCAGAGAAATCAAGGGATAATGGCTTTCACGTAATACTGCAAAAGATTCTTCAAGCGCATTGATATAATCAAGGCCACCGATGATAGTAAGATTTTCGTTTAGGAGATCGAGGCTGTCACATTCGGCGATCGCCCAAGGCAGGACAGGGACATCTGCTGCAGTGAGTTTATCAATTTCCTTGTGCAGGCGCAGGTTGAGCGCACTGAGTTGATAGGCGTAATCTGCGGGCATTTCCACGAACTGCAAGTGTTGTTCCTGCTGCAGGATGACATAGCGCATTGTAGGCATAACGAGTAATAATCTCCCCTCATACATTCTACTTGACAGTGTAGCCTACGAAACGGTTAAAATTCAAGTATTATACCGGAAAAACAAATGCTCCGAGGGGGTGCAAGGAGAGGATATCGATGGAAAATGAGGAATTGCAACAATGGATTGAACAGGTATCACTGGATCATTTCGGAGTGCCGTTCACCCATGAAGCGTTGTTTAACAGTCGCCTGACCACGACGGGGGGGCGTTATATGCTCAAAAGTCACCGGATTGAGATCAATCCGAATCAACTCGAAGCCTATGGGCGAGATGAGGTTGAGAAAATCATCAAGCATGAGCTGTGTCACTATCATCTGCATATTCGTGGGCGCGGCTATCAGCATCGTGACCCGGAATTCAAGGCTTTATTGCAGAAGGTAGGCGGTTCGCGTTACTGCCAATCACTTCCTGACGGTAAAGGCAGAAAGCCGTTGCCATATCGTTATAAGTTGGTGTGCAAGAGCTGTGGTACGGAATATTTGCGCAAGCGGAAAATAGATCCGAAGCGTTATCGTTGTGGCCGTTGCGCGGGAAAACTGGGGCTTCAGAATATCTGATGTGCGTTTCGTTCAATGTATTAAAGAAAGTGATGGAAGGGATGTTGACTTGGATTATTAATCATGGTAGATTAATCTTATTCAAGTTA